>DASVVZ010000093.1:0-22456 GCA_036389875.1 Pyrinomonadaceae bacterium | reverse complement strand
CCCCTGTGCTCGAAGAAGCGCCGGTCTTCAATCGAAAGAATGGCGCGCACCAGTACGGGCGGAATGTCGGTGTAAGAAAGCGCCGCACGCTTGCCGGACTTCATGCCCGCGTCGGTCGTCAAAATCTCCGGCTCAAGCTGGTAGGATTCCAACTGCACGCCGTCGCCTCTTATCTCGTCTATGCGCTCATGCCGGTTAAAGCGCACGCGCACGGCAGACAGAGGGCTTCCGGCGCTGGCGTGCCGGGGCAGAATCTCCACAGCATTGCCTGAAGTAGTAAAGCTCCCGCTCCAGACATCGCTCGCGTCCGATTCTACGTAGCCCGCGCGACGCAGAAGCTCAACCAGCCGGTCGCGCGAAAGCGACTGGCCCGTGCGAAGCGTGCGTGGCGCGGCATAAATTCCGGCGCGGCTGGTCAAATAACCGCTCGCCAGTCTGTCGTCCACTATCTTTGAATAGGAGATGTAGGAATAGATTAGAAAGGCGACGCTCAGGGTCATTAAAACCGCGAGCGCGATGCTTGCGCGATGAAGAATGCGGCGCGTTCTTGAGCGACCGACGGGCGCGTCCGTCTTCATCACCCTGATGCGGGGCCTGAACTTCGCGCGACGAGGCCTGTGTATGGAAGTAACTTCAATCGCCATTAGTCCCTCGTCCGTGAAGAAAAAGACCCTTAGGCGTAGACTGAATCAACGCCGCCGAATAGGATTGCTTTCCTGTGCTTGGTATAAACGCTCAATCTGTGGCGAATTCTATTATTGAGCGTGACGGGATTCGGGAGCTGTGGCGACCTCGCTCATGCTCTTCGCTGGCCGCCACAACTTGCGCCGGCTTGCCCCGCCTGAAATTCTCAAAAGCTCAGCTGCGAAAAGGCGGCTGTCGAGACGGCTAGTGTAATCAGTATCATGATGATAGCTGCCAATTGAGCAAAGCTGTTAGCTACGTCCTTCATATCTACTTCCCCCTTCGGAAACGGTTCATTCTACAATCCCAAAAAGTTGTTGTGCAATGACTATGCCAGCGAGGATGAAAGTCATGTAAGCCGTGCGGCCTGCGTGCAAGGTCAGTATATAAAAAGAGTTATCAGCCGGGGCCGCCGGTATAGGACGGCTCGCAAGGCTGCGGCAAGCTACCGGTTGCGTGATTATCGTACGCGGGCTCGGAGATTCGGCGTTTCGGATGTGTTCTGAAATTGGACGGCTCTAGCGAAGCGGGGAGAGCTTGCGGCGGTCTTCGCGTTTCTCCGCCTGGCGACGGCGCAGTTGATACCACTTGGGCGGCTCTGCCTGCGGCTCAAGCAGGCGGTGGATTCTGGCTATGGTGCGGCGCGCGGCCTCTTCACCGGCTGCTATAAGCTCGTCGGCGCGCTTCATCTCGTCCCAGCGAATGTGGCCTATACGCGGGCGTATGACAATGTCTGCGTCCTGAAGCTGCAAGACGGAGACGGTGCGCTGGACGAGCATCATGGATTGAAAGATGACGCCTATGGCGGATTGCGGCGGGCCCAAAAACTTGGCCCCTTCGGCGTTCACGTCTACCGCTATGACTATGTCTGCGCCGAGCGAGCGAGCCGCGGCCGCCGGGACGTTGGCCACGAGCCCGCCGTCAACTAGCTGGCGTCCTCGCTCGTCCGTCACGGGCACGTACCAGCCGGGAATAGCGCAGCTTGCGCGTATGGCAAAGGGCACGTCGCCCTCGCCTGACATGACCACGGCTTCGCCCGAATGAAGGTCTGTGGCGACAGCAGCGAACGGGATGAGCATCTGCTCAAAGCGAGTCAGGGGCAGAAGCTTTCGCAGGTACTCCTCAAGGCGCGCGTTGGATTGAACGCCGAGCCTTGAGAGCGTCATGCGCCCCATGTCCCTCCAGCGAAGCGAGCGGCTCAGCTTCTCTATCTCTTCCAAACTCATCCCGGCCGCGAGCGCCCCGGCCGCGACGGAGCCTGCGGACGTGCCCGCCACGAAATCTATAGGGATGTTGTGCTCGGCCAGAACCTTCAGGACTCCAACGTGCGCAATCCCGCGCGCAGCGCCGCCCGAGAGCGCCAACCCCACGCTCGGCCTTTCAGGTTGTTCGGCTCGCTTGCCCCACATAACAATCCAGAGAGAATCAAATTATACAGGATTGAGGATGGTGATTTCAGCGCGTTCGCGCGCGGTGTCGAGAAACGAGGTGGTTTCGGATTCTATCTTGTCCTCCGTCAGTTGCGCTTCGAGCTGTTTGCTGACCTGCTCGAAGGTCGGGACGATGCGACCCGGATACTGACGTTGAAAGCGAGGCGTGTAAACGTCCCGGTAATAATCGGAAACCTCTTTGGGCGTGACTACCGTGAAGGAGCGAAAGCGAAAGTCCAGGTATTTTTCTATGGCAACGCGCTGTCGTATGATTTCGCGCAACTGCTCTGTGGTCAGGCCGACGCGCTGCGCGCGCTCCATGAAATCTGCCTGTGACGGGAAGAGCTTGATGAGTGTCGTCAGCTCGTCCGTTATCTCTTTCTCCGTCGGGATAATGGTCGGAAGCTTTTCCGCCTCCTGATAGATGAGTCGCTGGTTGATGATGAGCTGAAGCGTGCGATTGAGCGCCTCCGAGGAGGGATTGTCAATCGGCGTGTTCGGCTGAAGCGCCATCTGCCAGAGTAGATCCGAGTAGGTAATGAGGTCTGTACGCACGCCGCCGTTGACGGTCGCCACTATTTTGTCAACCACTTCCTGCGCCTGAGAGATTGATGCCGAAACGAGAAGAAAGAGCGGCACGAGCAGCCACCGCATGCGGCCTTTTGATTTAATCTCATCTCTCTTCATAGTTCGCCTGCTCCCTTTTTGATAAGCCTTTCAAATCCCTATTCATTCTCGGCCCGCTTCGATAGCCCTTCAAGGTAGGGGCCGGGGTCGAAGGGCGGCGCGCCGCGTTCTCTTAAGAGCTTGTGGATAACCTCACCGTAATCACCCGCGCCGGATGAACCGGCCAGAGCCTCCAGCTCTTCATCCCTGACGCTCAGGAGGCTCAGCAGGCATCCGAGCAGCATCCAGAGCAGCGCGTCCCTGCGGCCGGCCGCCGGATTGAATTCGTAAATCTCCTGGCGGTCTCTGTATACCTCATCGCAGAGCCTTTTGAATTCCCCTGCGGAGATTGTCTCCACGTTCATCGTCATGACCCGGTTTACGCTTTGTCGTCTGCCCCGGCCTTTCGTCCTCAGAAGGTCTGGGTGAAACGGAAATGAAGCTGGCCGTTCTTGAGCCTGGTCATGACGGGGGCAAAGCCCGGAGCCTGCGGCACCAGAAACTCCGGCGGGTCTATAAAGATAGCGTAGTCTATGGCGAGCGCCCCGCCTATGGGCGTCCTGATGCGCAGGCCCAGGCCCACCGTGTTCGTCCAGTTGGAGCGCAGGTTCAAACGCCTGATGCGCTCGGTCTCGTTTAAGAACGGCTCTTCGGCGCGCTTGCGTCCGAAGAGTTCGCTCGCGAAGCGAAAGACGTTGCCGCCGTCATAGAATGGCACAATCTGAAAGCTGTTCAGAAGGGGGATGCGCGCCTCCAGATTGACGACCGCGACGGCGTTCCCGCCCGTCGGCACAAGAAACGGATTTATCTCAACTGGCTCGCCCTCCCGGTTGCGGAACTGTCCCACGGGTACGATGGTTTCGCGCGGGCCGGCCTCTTCATAACCGAAGCCACGCAAGGTAGTGGAGCCGCCGGAAAAGAATCTCTCGCTGATGGGAAGCGTCCGGTCCGTGTCGTCTATCACGCCGTCGTCGTTACGGTCGGACGGGTTAAAGACGTTGGCCAGCCCGAGCGTAAGGCTTGCGGCCAGGACAGTCCCGCGCGCCTTCTGCACGCGATAATAGCGCCGGTAGTTGCCGTAGAACTTGTTGAAGGAGAGACTGCTGCCTAGCTGTCTGAGCGCCAGGCTGTAATCGACCGTGAGAAAGTCTCCGTTGGTAGCGTCCGTCGCAGAGTACTCGCACCGCGCCCTTGTAGCTGTTCCCGGCTGGCGGTTCTGTTGCAGAAGGCGCGAGTTGTTCGCCTCGCACTTTTCGCGCGTGTCGCGCACGAACGCCAGGCCGAAGCGCGAGAGGCGAATCGCGCGGTCCGGTTGCAGTATCGGCTGAAGCAGCAGGCTCTCTATGTTGTAGAGGCGCACGTCCTCATAGTTGTAGCGCACGAAGATTATGCTTCGCGAATCGCGGTCAAGCACGCGCTGCGTCTCAAGGTTGAACGTGAAGCGGTTAATGGTGGGCTCGCCCACCCTCTCGCCGAACTGGTTTATGGGATTCCCCTCTTCGTCCAGGCGCTGCACTATGCCTTGATTGCCCCTGTCAATCCGTGAGCGGAAAAAGCGCGTGATGCTCGAATCCCTTTGATACTGCACGGAGATTGCGAGCGGCATGAACTGGTTGTCGCCGTAACGACGAAAGCGCGGGTCAAAGTATTCCAGTCTGAGAAGCTGCTGGCGGCGGCTGAGGCGAGCCCGCGCAGCGCCCTGCTTCAGTTCCCCGAAGAGATTGACGTTGCGTATGTCGAAGAACCCGAGCGGCCCGTTGTCAGTTGAATAGCCTCCGCCGAACTCGCGTATGCGCGGCTTCAGTTCCTCGACGTCGATGATTACGTCGTACTTCTTAAAGCCGGAAGCCGTTTCACCCGCAGGCTCCGTGGTGATGATGACCTGCCGGAAAGCGTCCGTTTGATAAAGTATGCGCTCGCTCTCGGTGAGCTTGTCCAGGCGCAGCACTTCATTCTCAAAGAGCGGGATGGCATTAAGTATGGCTTCCTTCTTCGTCAGGACGTTGCCGTTGACGCGAATGCTGGCGATAAAGACCTTGTCGCCCTCTTTCGTAATCGTGTAGACGACCTTGACCTGTTCCTCGTAAACCTGGTCGGAGATGGTTTTTCGCGGCAGCTCGACAATGGCGAAGTCCACCTGCACGTTGATGTAGCCTTCAGTAGCGTAGAGGCTGGCGATGCGGTCTGCGTCGGCGCGCGCGGCCGAGCGCGAGAAGGGGCCGTCCAGAATAGTCCACTGCAACTGGTCGCGCACCTGCGCTTCCGTGTAGATTTTGTTGCCGCGCACCTCTACGCCCGCCACGCGCGTCAAGGGGCCTTCCCGCACGACGAAGGTGATGATTAGATTCTCGCCGTCGAGGGATGCCGCCTGACGGACTTCCACGTCCGCACGGCGATAGCCGAGGTCGCGCATGCGGGCCTCTATCATCCTCTCGTCCTGCGACAGAAGCTCCCGGCTGGTGTAGCCGCGCCCGTAGCCGAGCAAAGGGATGATGCCGAGCGCCGACGCCTTCTGCGTTTTCAAATCAGGCTGGATGTCTTCAATGGTCAGCTTGTCGGTGCCCGTCAGGCGAATGTCCGTGAGCTTGAAGCGGCGGCCCAGCTCCACGTCGTAGACTATCTGAACATTGCGGCCCGTCAACTCTTCCGGGTTCAGGTTCTGGCAGGTCTCGTTAGTGCCGTTCGGAGTCGTGGCGGGCGTCGGCGGCGTGACGGTGCAGATGGGCGTAACCTGTCCGAAGAAGTAGCCGGACTCCTGTATGCGGTTGCGAAGGCGGCGCGCTCCTTCTTCGATAGCTCCCAGGTCGAGGGTGCCTTCGCGCCGCACGGGCAGCAGCTCTCGCTGCCTCTTCTCCCTCAACTCGTAGCCGCGAACCAGCACGTCCACGCGCGGGCCCACGCCGCCCGAAAAGGTGATGTCGAAGCGATTCGTCTGCTGGTTGTAAATCGTGCGGGTCTCAATGGATGGGGCCAGAAAGTTCTTCGCAATGATGGCCTGACGAATGCGGTTCACGTCGTCGGCGAGCGCCTGTCTTGTGAAAGGCGCGTTCTGCTGAAGCTTGAGCGTGGGCAGGACGGGCGTCACGTCGAACCCGTCAATCCTGTAAACGGGAGCGTTGACGCGCGCCTGTTCGCCCAGGCGAATGTTAAAAGTCAGTATGACGCGTGTGCCCGTCTGATCGCGCGTGTCGGCTTGCGTCTGCGCGTCCACCTCCGCGCGTACGAAGCCCCGGTCGCGCAGGTAAGCCTGAATCAGGTCTGCGTTAGTTCTGATTGTGGATTCGGAGAGGCGCGAGCCCGGCTCAAGCATGTTCAGGCGAGAGCGCATCTCGTCTTCCGAGACGGGCGCACCCGGCGGCACAACCCCGAGGTCTATCCCCACCTCGCTCACGCGCGTCGCACGCCGAACGACGAAGCGCACGCGAATAGGCCCGCCGCGCGAAGCCGTGGCAGCGCCCTCGGCCTGCGGAACTCGCGCGCCGCCCGCTTCCAGGATTTCCACGCGCGCGGAAGCGACCATGCCGGAATCAAACAGGGCCTTGAGCGACTCGCGCGCGCGCACGGCCTGATACTCGTCTCCGGCCTTTACGCTCAGAACGGACGCGAACTCGGCCTGCGCCGCAGCGTCCGGCGCAGAGCCTTCTATCAAGACCTCCACGGCCGCCACTATGCGCCCGTCATAATCGCCCACGTCAGGCGCGGCGTGGGCGGGCACACCGCCGCCTGCGGCTATCAGGAAAGCCGCCAGCGTCAGGATATTCAGAACGAAGATGCGAAGCCTCAACCTTGTGCTCTAAAAAGCTATCAGCAATCAGCAGCCAGCTTTTTTCTTCTGAAGGCTGACGGCTGGCTGCTATTAATCAAAATCGTTTGCGGAAACGAATCTCAAAACTGAAATTGTCGTTGCGAGAGCTGAAGCCGTTGGCCGAGCCCTGCTCGTACTGAGCTATGAAAGAGAGCCTGTCCGAGACCCTGTACTCGACCGCCAGAATCTGATTCTGGTCCGAGGTCACGTTGGTAGAATAGGTGACGGATAGCTCCCTGCTAATAGGCTGCGTCACTCTCAGCCTGGCCGTGGGGCTCGCGCCGCCTCTGCCCGCCACCAGCGGGTCAAGCTCAAGGCTGAGGCCGTAAAGCTTACTGGTGGCGCGCCTCAGGGGCTCGTTGATAATCGTGTTCGCCAGCAGGCTCGCCGCCGTGCCGACACCGCTCTGCGCCAGAACGGATGTGCCTGTGCCTTCCTGCGAAAGCTCGCCCGTTAAGATAAGCGCGACCACGTCGACCTGCGGCAGCGCCGGGTCGCTTCTCACCGTAGCCGATGGCTGCGAGAGAGGCCCGGTCAAATCTGCTATCACTCTATAACCGCGAACCTCCGCTTCGGCCTGAATGTTCAGAATCGGGTCTGCGTCGCGCTGCGCCGGAAGGTCTATGAACCCACGCGTCACCTCATAACGCTGGCGGCGGAAGTTGAGCGTGCCGCGCGAAGCCGAGATGCGTCCCGACACGATCGGGTCTTCGACCGCGCCCGTCACCCTGAGCGAGACGGAGCCCACTAAGTCGGCCAGGTTGTTGCGTACGACCAGCGCATCGCGCCCTTCAATTCTCAAATCCAGTTGAGTCGTAGCCGCCAGCGCCCCGTCGCCTCCGCCTTCCGTCAGGGACGCCTCGCGGCGCTGGTTGATTAAATCGGCAATGTCTATCTCCTCCGTGTACTCTGCGCGGCGCAGCGTGACGGGGCCGGAGATGAAGGTCGTAATCACGCCCGTGTTGGCCGCACGCGAGCCGTTTATCTCAAGGTCTGCGTCGGCCGTCGTCCTGAAGCCCTCAGGATACGGCACGGTCACCTGATCGCCGTGCACGCTGAAGCGGAAGACCCTCGGCATGAAGCCCGCAAGCTGCGCGCCGCCCGTGATGCTGACCCGCCCGCCGCCGAGCGTCCCCGTCAGAGAGCTTATCTGCGCAAAGTTGGAGTTGAAGATGACACGGCCCTCTATGTTGGACATCTGTAGGCGCTGGTCCGTGATGAGCGCTGAAAGCGACGCGCCCGCAACCGATGCGGAGCCGTTCAGGCGCGGCTCTTCGAAGGTTCCGCCGACGCTGACGCGAACATCGGCTGTGCCCGCCAGGAAAAAGTCCGGCGAAAGTCCGTTCAGAACGCGCAGGTTAAGCTGGCCGTTGACGGTGAGGTTCTGGCGGCCCTTTGGCCCGACGGCCAGTGTGCCGCCAAAGAGCACGTTCGTACCCGTCCCTGTAAACTGCGTCCGCTCGAAAAAGATTTCGTCGCCGGAGAACTGAACCAGCAGCGGCGATACGGCCGAAAGCTGAACGTCCTCCACCTGAACGGTCAGGTTAGTGAAGCTGGCCGTGCCGCGCAGGCCCCTGAAAGAGAACGCTCCTTCATCCTCATCATACAGGTTGCCTTCCGCGCTCAACCGGCCCGTGGCGCGGCCAGCCACAGTAACGTTAGTGCCCGGCGGGAGGAGCGCCGCGAAGAGCCCGGTCAAATCCGCGTTGTCAAAGTTGGTCTCAATTTTCGCCGGAAGCAGCTTGTTGCTTAAATCCACGCTCGCCGTGATGACCTGCGGCTGTCCGAGGATTCCAGTCCTCAGACTCAGATTGAACTGGCGATTCTCCGTGCGGCCCGCGAGCGAAAGCTCTCCCGCCTCGCGCCCGTTGATGGTGACGTTCTGGCCCTTGCCGTCAAGCACCACCTGATAGGTGGAAAAGTCCGTGAAGATTCCAGTGGCCCGCGCCGTTATGTCGGCCGTCCCGGTCAACTGCGGCACGCCGCCCGTCCTCCCGGCAAACGCCGAAAGGCGGCTGAGCTGAATGCCAGTGCCGTTGGCAGTGATGTCGAACTCTCTTGTGTGCGTGTCGTAATTGCCGGAGGCCACAATCGTCCCGGCGTCGAAGCGCGCGTCCACGCGGCTCAGGTTCACCTTTGAGCCAGCGAAGGTTGCCTGCGCCACTATGGAATCAAAATGCTCGCCGCTCACGTAGCCCGGGCCAACGCGCAGGTTGGCTTCGCCGGTCATGGAATCCGGGAATCCGGCGATTCGTATGCGGCCCGAAACGTCCGCCTCCAGGTTGCCGAGCTGTGAAGGCGCTGCAGCGCCTCCAGCGATGCTGCCCCCGCCGGACTGGAAAGCGGCGAGCAGGTTGCCCGCGTTGGCCCGGTCGAGTGTGGCGTCGATGGAGATGTTGTTCTGCCCTTCGCGCGGCGCGTTCAACGTAAACTGAAGACCGCCGCCGTCGCGCTCGGCCAGCCTGCCGTCCGTGACGTTAATCTCGGCCGGCGTCAGGTTAAGCGCGGCCGTGAGGGTGCCCAGCTCTCGCCCGTTGACAATCAGGGTTTCGAGCGATGCGCGCCCCTCTACGCTGGGGTTATCCAGCCGCCCGCGCACAGTCCCGTTAAAGGTGAGCCGCCCGTCCAGCGTCACGTTGTAGGTATTAAGCTGCTCTTCGAGCGTAGGCAGCAGGCCCGTGGAGGCTATGACGCTTTGAAGCTCCGCCGCGTCGGACGAGTTGAGGTCGAGCGCCAGGTCGGATTCATCGCGCGCGAATGAGAAGCGGCCCCGTGCGTTTATCTCCGAAGACCGCGTGCGGAGGTTCGCGCTCTCTATCTGGAAGAGGCCGCTCGCGGCGTTGAGCGCGATGGTGCCGGTCAGGGGATTCGTTCCCGTGGCGGCCGTGCCGGTCTCGCCAGTAAAGTCCGCGCGAATGTTTCCCGTAGCAGTGTTCTTGATGTCCGTGCCGCGAAACGTGAGGTCAGCCGTGCCCGCAGCCTTGCCCGAAATGGGGACGTTCCGCTTGGCCGTGAGCGCGACTAGCTGATTCACGTCCAGGTCGCTGAAGGTGGCGTTGACGCGGGACGCGCCACGAGCCGTGTTGATGACGGCGTTGCCGCTAGCGCTTCCGTTGAAAATCTGCGCGTTGAAGTTGCGCAGCTCCACCTGATTGTTGGAGGCCGTCATGGCCGCGCGAGCAGCGCCCAACTGTACGCTCGCCAGCACGCCGCCGCCGAGACTTAAATCCGCGCTCGCTCTATAACGTCCCGAAGGCTCAAGCACGAAAACGGGCCGCGCCAGCCGCACGTCCCGAACCGTGCCGCCTTCAAAATCTTTACTCGAAGCCACCTGAACGTTGCCCGCGTTGATGTCGCCGCTTGTGCCTTCGACGCGCCCGCCGCGAATGGAGAGACGAACGCCGGCTATGTTGAGGCTTCCGATGGTCGCGCCGGAAGCGCGCACGCCGCCAATGCGCAACTGGTTCACGGCGACGTTCATAGCGCCGTCTCTGTCAACTACGTCCACGCCGTTTGCCGTGAGACCCTGAAGCTGCGCGCCCTGCGCGTTGACCGTGCCTGCCTGAACTGTTCCGGCCGTAGCTGTCGTCACGCCGTTCTCGCTTCGGACGCGAACGTCCGACGCCTGCGCTCCATTAATGCGCGCATCACTGGTGTTGATGCTGCCCGCTGACGCGCGGGCCGCTCTCGCCGACAGGACGCCTTCGCGCATCTCCGCTACGGTGTCGCTTAGTATCAGGCCTGTGATTGAAGTGCCCTGATAACGCGCGGCGGCTGCGCGCAAATCCCCGAGCCAGCGAAAGTCCGTGCCCGTGCCTACGACTCCGCCGGCCACCTGAACCGCGTTCAACTGAAAATCGCCGGCCGTCAGAAGCTCCGCCATGGCCCTGCCCTGCACGTCGTAGGCGGAGCCTTCGCCCGTTCCCTTGGCGTTAAGCTGGAGCGACTGAACGCGCACGCCGTCCGCAGCCATAGCGTCCGATTTAATCTCGCCCTCGACGCTGTAGCGAGAGCCTTCGCCATTGATGGTGCCCGCGAAATTCCCTACGCCGCGAAGCGCCGTGTCGGGCTGTAGTATGTCCGAGGCTTGCGTCAAATCAACCGTCGAAGTGACCTGCATGTTGTAGCGCAGGTTGCGCCAGTCATCCATCACGCCCGTCATGCGCGCCTCTGCCAGTGGCGAGCGCAGGGTAAGCTCCTGAATCTCGGCGCGCGTCTGGTTGATGCGCGCGCGCGCCGAGATGTCTATGTTGTTGACGGGCCGCCCGTCGTAAACGAAGGTCGAGTTGGTGACGGATAAGTTGACCGTGTTCATCCAGCTTTCGGCCGGCGCGTTCAGGTCGTCGGGCTGAATCGTCGCCACAAGGTTGCGTGCCTCGCCCGAAATGTCGTGCCGCTCGTCGCCGTAGTGAATGACGCCGTTATTAATCTGAATCTGGGCGGTCGAGTAAGAGAAGAGAATGCGCTGGTTCGGATCCGGAGGCGGCAGCTTTATGTTGCGAAAGTTAGAATTGCCCTCGGCGTCGAACCTGACCCAGACCTCCACCCCGTCTATCGTCAGCTTTTCCAGGTTGATGTTGCGGCGCAGGTTCAGCGCGTAGAGGTCTTCTATGCGCACCAGGGCCGTGAGCTTTTCAATTCTGCCGAGCCTCTCGTTCGTCGTCGCGTCGTAAAGCTCCACGTCATTCATCACGACGTTGCGAGCGCCCGAAGTGTGAAACTCTCTAATCTCTGCGCGGATGCCGTACTGCGCGAAGGTGGTTTTAATCTGCCGCGCTATGTAGCGGTCAACGTAGCCGGTTCTGTAGGCCAGGAAGGCTATCAGAATCAGTCCTACGGCTATGACGGCGAGCGAGATTGTCAGGATGACGGCGTTGCGGCGCGTCACCCATCGCCGCCTTCGGGCCTGCGGCGTGACGGGCGCGGGGCCGCCCGCTTCCGCCTCCGCCAGAGGCTCGGCTGCCGGAGTTAGAGGCTCATCCCCTTCAGGGGGACGACCTTCCCGGGGCGTGTCGTTGCGATCATCAACTGGCATAAGAAAGGAAACGCGAGTCGTGAAACAGGAGACGGCTCGCAGGCTCTATGGAATTAACGGGAGAGAAGGACAGTTTTCAGTTTTCGGTCTTCAGTTTTCAGCAGAGAGCAAACTTGTCTTCTTGCTGAAAACTGTCTTTGTCACTCATCACTCGTCACTATTTTTCTCTCTTCCCCGGCGGGAGAGCCCAGGGGAAGATTACCGACTACTTCCAGATCAAAGCCTTCGAGCGCTGCGACCTTCGGCGGATGGTTCGTCAGCAGCACTATGCGGCTCAATCCCAGCTCATGAAGAATCTGCGCGCCCACGCCGTAGTCGCGGTTCGTGCCGTAGCCAGTCTCAAGGCTGGCCTCGTGCTGGCTCAGGCCGCGCTCCTGCATCAACTGGTAAGTGCGCAGCTGGTGCACCAGGTCAAGGTTGTGCTCGCGCTGCCTCAGGTAAAGAACCACGCCGCGACCGGCGGCGGCGATTTTCTCAAGCGCCGTGTGAAGCTGAAAGCCCGTGTCGCCAACCAGCGAGCCGAACATGGCGAAGGTCACGTTCTCCGTGTGAACGCGAACCAGCACGGGCTCCTCGCCTTTAACATCGCCCATCACCATCGCCACGTGTACTTCGTCGTTGACCACGTTCTCGAAAGCTATGGCGCGGAAGCGGCCGTAAACGGTGGGCATCTCGGTTTCGGCCACGCGCCTGACCAGCACTTCCTTGCGTATGCGATAGCGCACAAGCTCTGCGACCGAGATAATCTTCAAATCGTGCTCGGCGGCGAACGACTCCAGCTCGGGCATGCGCGCCATGGTGCCGTCCGGGTTCATGATTTCGCAGATGACGCCCGCCGGATAAAGTCCGGCTATGCGGGCCAAATCCACCGAAGCCTCCGTCTGGCCTGGGCGCACCAGCACGCCGCCCTTACGCGCGCGAAGCGGGAAGACGTGGCCGGGTCGCGCCAAATCCTGCGGCCGCGTCTTCGGGTCAACCGCAGTCAGGATGGTGGTCGCCCTGTCGGCGGCGGAGATTCCGGTCGTCACGCCGCGCCTGGCCTCAATCGAGACGGTGAAGGCCGTGCCCAGGAAAGAGGTGTTGTCGGCCACCTGCATCGTCAGGTGAAGCTCGTCGCAGCGCTCTTCCGTCAGGGGCATGCAGATTAGGCCGCGCGCGTGCGTCGCCATGAAATTGATCATCTCAGGCGTGATTTTCTCTGCGGCGCAGACCAGGTCGCCCTCATTCTCGCGGTCTTCGTCATCAACGATGATGACCATCCGGCCTTCTCGAATATCACGGGCGGCCTCTTCGATGGAAGCAAAAGGCATCTTTGTTTTCACTCGACTGTCGGGAGAGTAGCAGTAACAGGTTCTATGTTACCCGAAAGCCCTCAATTTTGCGACTCGGAATAATGGGGCGTAAGTAAAAAGTATAGAGGCGGAAGTCGGGAAGAAGAGCACGCCTTCTATTGCCGACTTCCGCCTCTATACTTTTGCCCCCCAGAGCCGCTCAGGAGGGTTTCTTCGGGAGCGGGTTGAGGACTTCCATGACCAGCTTCCAGCGGCCGTACGCGTGCCTCTTCCAGACGTGAACGTAGTAGCCGTTCTCGTCCCCGTTGCCGTCCGCCGATCTAAAATCATAAGCGCCGTAGGTGTAGGCCAAATCGAGCGAGCGCGAGATGTCGGAATTCTCGGGCTGCCAGCTCATCTTCCCGGCCCTGGCTTCGAGGGCGCTCTGTGCGGCCTGCCTGCCTATGAATGGAAACCTGCCCTCGTGCAGGAGCCGCACCTCACTGGCCATGTATGAGAGATAAGCCTTGAGCCTTCCCTTATCCAGAGAAGCCTTGGAGAATTCGCGCTCCATCGCCAGGATGCCGCTGCGGCCTGATTTCATATCCGCTTCAGAAACATTCTTCGCGGCTTTTGATTTGACGTTTGAGAAGGAGAGCGCCTGTGCGGAGGTTGGCTGCGGGTTGCTGATGCCCAGGTCGAGCGCGAACTTGAAGGAGCCGTCCGGCTGCTTTTTCCAGATGGTCATGAAATTGCCGAAAGCGGTCGGCTTACCACCGGCCCCGTCGGGACGGAACTCCCACGGGCCAGTATCGTAGCCCATATCGCCCGCACCAGACATGTCAGCGTAGATAGGCTCCCAGGAGAGAAGACCCGGCCGCCTGGGTCTGGGCTCCCAGCTCTTTTTACCGTTCACGGGGCCGGGAGCGAAGACTATGCTGTCGTCGGCCATGAAGGCCAGAAAGGCGTCGCGCGTGCCTCGCTCGGCAGCCGCGCGTGAGAAAGCGCGCTCGGCTGCGACCAGAGCGTCAAGGTCTGTAGTGCGCGTGCCGCTTTGTCGCAAAGGAAACGCCGAAGCTACCGTGCAGAGGATGAGCAGAAGGGGAAGAGCTTTCTTCATTCTTGTATTCCTCACGAGAAAATGTAATGACCGAAGCACAGGCGGCAATCACACGAAGGCTTAATCTGAAGTCCGTTCGGATGATCTCCATTTTAGTAGATGCGCGAGACTCGCGCTCGCTCAGTGTGTGGCGAGCGTAAGATTCATCGCGCGGGCCGGATAGTTGTCCGAAGGTGAGATTGTATCCGGGATGGTGAAGGTTATTATTCGTAACCCAGCTCGGCCAGCCTCTCAACGGTGAGCTTTGAAGCGCTCGCGGCCTGCGTCTCGCCGCGCGCAGTCAAAATCCGCTCGACGTACTTGGCTATGATGTCGGCCTCAAGATTAACTTCCATGCCCGACCCCAGATGCGAGAGATTCGTCACGGCCCAGGTCTTTGGAATAACGGCTATCTCGAAATACTCGTCGGTCAACGCGGCGACGGTCAGGCTGATGCCTTCGACCGCGACCGAGCCCTTGAAGACAAGATAACGCGCCATATCCTGCGGGTAGCCTATGCGAACAGTCCAGGAGCCGCCGTGCTCCGTCGCAGAAAGAAAGCGCCCGCGAGCATCCACGTGGCCCTGAACAAGGTGTCCGCCGAGCCGTGTGGCCGGCGTGACGGCGCGTTCGAGATTGACGGGTGAGCCCGCGCGCAACAGCGCGAGCGTGGAGCGCTGCAAGGTCTCTGCGGAGCCGTCGGCGGCAAAGGAGTCGCGCCTCACATCAATCGCCGTCAGGCAGACGCCGTTGACCGCGATTGAGTCGCCTTCATTCGTGCCGCCCGTGACCGTACGCGCCTCTATGACAAGACGCGCGCCCTCGCCGCGCTTCTCCACGCTGCGTACGCGTCCAAGCTCTTCTATGATGCCCGTGAACATGAACGTAACTTACTAAATCAGAGCAGAAATTAACAGGGACGCAAAGCAATGCGGAAGTCAGAATGCAGCAGTGATGTTTTAAAGAGCTAAAAAGGGGTTGGATTAGTTATTGAGCGCGGCGTGCTTTGCCAGAAAGCTTTCCACCTCGGCTTGAGAGCGCAGCCGGACGATTCTCTTTTCTCCCTGATTCGCTTTGAGCATCCTGACTATCTTCGGCCTGGAGCGGCGCGGGTAGTTCCAGATCCACAGGATGAATTCCATAGTGAGCTTTTCCGGGCAACCTTCGGCCATGTCTGGCCTGCTCTTCCTGCGATACATAAGCGCTCGCTTCAGCACTCGCCAGAGGCAGAGCGTGCGAGGCATGTC
Source organism: Pyrinomonadaceae bacterium (assembly GCA_036389875.1). Taxonomy (GTDB): domain Bacteria; phylum Acidobacteriota; class Blastocatellia; order Pyrinomonadales; family Pyrinomonadaceae; genus JACVRN01. The sequence goes on along the minus strand of DASVVZ010000093.1, from coordinate 7,219 downwards.
CAGAAATACCACCGTGTCACACGCCTGAACTCTAATGTCCAGAGTGCCAGAGTAGTTCCCGTCCATAATCCACGCGTCGCCCCTGAGCATCTCTTCGACGGTCGCGCGCCACTCGGGCTTGGGCGTCTCGATCCATCCGGCGTGCCAGTAGAATTTGTCCAGGTGCAGGACTTCTATCTTGAGCAGCGCGCCCAGTCGTGCGGCCAGGGTGGACTTGCCCGCGCCGCCCGGCCCGATTACCAGAACCTTTTTCATGGATTTCGATAGCTCTTCGGAAAAGCCTTGAAGATTAGCGTAAGGCGCGCACGAGCAGAACTATTAAGAGGCCTGTGAGGACGGGCGCGAGCGCCAGCGCAAGCATCCAGACGGCTTCCAGCTTGAAGTAGGAATGCGGCAATCTCATGACTCTCTCCTTTTGTGAGAGCATAACCGGGCACTGCTTTTAAATTGCGTGTGTTTGCTCGCCCGACTGCTTCTCGCGTATGACGGCGAGCATGCGGTCTGCGACCTCCTCTATGGAGAGGTCTGTGGAGTCTATGACGACTGCGTTGTCGGCGATGGCCAATGGCGAATCCTCGCGCGTGGAGTCCCTCTGGTCGCGCGTCGTGATGTCCGTGAGCGTCTCTTCGAAGGTCACATCGCGTTCCCTCAGGCGGTCTTCCCTGAAGCGGCGCGAGGCGCGCTCCTGCGGCTGCGCCGTGAGAAAGAATTTTATGTCCGCGTCGGGGAAGACCACAGTGCCTATGTCCCGCCCGTCAAGCACGACCCGCCCGTGTAGACCCAACTTGCGCTGGCGCTCGACCAGCTTTCGCCGCACCTCCGAGATGGTGGAGATGACGGAGGCGGCGTGGCTGACATCTTCCGCCCTGATCTCTTCGGAGATGTCTCGCCCGTTCAGACTGACGCGCAGAGAGTCAGGGTCGCCTTCCAGCTTGATGTCCGCGTCTTCCGCGATTGCCGCCACCCTTTGCGAATCGTTTAAGCCGACCTTTGATTCGATGACGGCCAGCGCAACGGCCCTGTACATGGCGCCCGTGTCGATGTAAAGGTATCCCAGCTCGCGCGCAATCATGCGCCCCAGTGTTGATTTGCCCGCACCCGACGGGCCGTCAATTGCGATTATCATCCCTTTTATTTAAGCCCCGGAGTTCAGACTTTTCTTTATCGCCAGAAGCGCCCTGTCTATATCTTCGCTTGAGACATCATAGTGCGTGACCATGCGAATTGACGAGCCGAAGCCGGAGGCCAGCACCCCCATGGCTTTCAGCCGCGCGCAAATCTCGTCGGCCGTCTTCCCGGTTTCTGAAACGTCGAAGAGGACAATGTTGGTGACTACGCGCTCGGGGTCAATCGAAACGCCCGGCAGTTCGGCAAGCCCCACCGCGAGCCTTCTGGCATTGGCGTGATCTTCGGGCAATCGACGCGGCGTCTCTTCCAGCGCGATCAGGCCCGCCGCCGCGAGAACTCCGGCCTGCCGCATGCCGCCGCCCAGAAGCTTGCGCCAGCAGCGGGCCTCTTCTATGAAGGCGCGCGTGCCCAGTAGCATTGAGCCTACGGGCGCGCCGAGCGCCTTTGACAGGCAGAACATGACGGAATCCACGGGGCGCGCAAGCTCTGCGACTGAGGTGTCAAGCGCGCAGCCCGCGTTGAAGATTCGCGCGCCGTCCAGATGCACCGGAATCCCCAGCGAGTGAGCGCGCTCGCAAATCTCTTTCGTCCTCTCGGCGCTCATCAGTGTCCCGCCCGCCAGGTTGTGCGAGTTCTCAAGCGCAATCATCCCCGTCGACGCAACGTAATAGGCAGAGGCCGTGTGCAGCGCGCCTGCTATGTCTTCCCAGGAGAGGATGCCGCTTCCGTCACCGCTTTTGACGGGACGCGCGAGGGTTCCGGCTACTGCGGACATCGCTGCCATCTCGAAATTGTAGATGTGCCCGCGCTCTTCTATGATGACTTCCGTGCCGGGCCGCGTGTGAAGCTTGACGGCAATCTGGTTTCCCATAGAGCCCGTCGGCACAAAGAGCGCGCTCTCTTTATCGAAGATTTCAGCCGCGCGCTCCTGCAAGCGGTTGATCGTGGGGTCTTCGCCGTACACATCATCGCCGACTTCGGCGTCCATCATCGCACGCCGCATGGCTGGCGTTGGCTTCGTCACTGTATCGCTTCGTAAATCAATCATAATAGCAATCGGCAATAGGCTTTCAGGTCGATAGGGATAGCTCAAACAAATGCGGCGAATACTTCATTCGAGAGGAGAGCGCCCGTGCGAGTCAGCTTCAGAAGGTCTCCCGTCATCTCTATCAACCCAGCCTCCTCAAGACGCGACAGGTCGTCGGCCTTCTCTTCACGCAGGTCAACGCCGAAGCGCGCACGGTGCTCGCGCAAGTCTATGCCGCCGAGCAGCCGCAGGCCCAGGAAGACCGCTTCGGCCTGCGCGTCCTCCCGGCTCAGCTCAAAGGATTCTACCTGGGGGCTGAGGCCCTCTTCGATTAGCATAGTGTAGCGCGCGGCGTCTCGCTCGTTAGACCACCTGCGACGCGCGCCGTCAAAAGAGTGCGCGGAACAGCCGAAGCCGTAGGTCGGATGGCCCAGCCAGTATTTGGAGTTGTGGCGCGACTCGAAGCCCGGAAGCGAGAGATTTGAGATCTCATAATGAGCGTAGCCCGCGCCGGACGCTTCATCCAGCATCAGCCTGTACATCTCTGCCGCCAGGTCGTCGTCGGGCAAAGGCAGACGCCCGCGCCTTATCTGGTCTGCGAGCGGCGTGCCCTCGTGAACCTCCAGCAGGTAGAAGGAGAGATGCTCGGGCCTTAGCTTCAATGCCTCGTCAAGATTGCGCGCCCACTGCGGAAGGGTCTGGCGCGGCAGGCCCGCAATCAGGTCGAAGCTTACGTTATCGAATCCAGCCTCGCGCAGGTAGTTGATGGTGAGGCGCACGTCTTCGGCCGTGTGCGTGCGGCCAAGCTGGCGAAGCTCGGCATCGTCAAAGGTCTGCGCGCCGAAGCTTGCGCGCGTGATGCCTGAGTGCCGGAATTGGCGCAAGATTTCGGGCGTCAGCGTTCCGGGATTCATCTCCATAGTCACTTCCGCACGCGGCGCTATGCGAAAGCGCTCGCCCACAGCTTCCAGAATCGTCTCGACCTGTGCGGGCGAAAGCAGGGAAGGCGTGCCGCCGCCGAAATAGATTGTGTCGGCCTCACGCGCTTCGTTCTCGACCGCCGGGAATGCTCTTATCTCGTGCGTCAGGGCGCGCACGTAGCGCTCCGCCAGGGGCGCAGCGTAAGTCCCCGTGGCGAAGTCGCAGTATGAGCAGCGCGCCCTACAAAAAGGGATGTGTATGTAGATTCCTGCCGGGCTCATCTTGGAAGACGACATTATAACATGCGCGCGTCGTCAAAGCCGCTCCGAGCGAGGGCTCGAAGGGCGAACGAAAGGGAAATCGGCCCCGTGGTGTATGAATCATTACGGAGTGTATAAATTTTGTGCGGCGCACGCGGGCGCTCAAGGCGCGTGGCCCGCGAATTTCAAAGGAAAACAGGGGCTTCGGACAGAGAAGAGGGCGCGGCATGGCGGTTGATTGTTTATGACCGGAAGAACAAGGGGAATGTACTAAGAAGCTACCGGCTGAGGCTTTCTCAGAGTTGTGGCTTCACTTCTCGACTGAGAACTCGAAGGGAGGAGCTTTTAGATGGCAGATCAACAGAATCAGAATAAGGGACAGGCACAGGGCGCGAGCGCAGGAGCCGATGCTCAGGCAGGCGGCGGCACTCAGCAGCAGCAAACGGGACAACAGACGCCCGAACAGAAGAATAACCAGAGCAACCAGCCTGGTGGACAGACTGGCCAGGGCGCTCAGGGCTCATCGCAGCAGAACAACCCGCAGGGAAGCTCTCAGCAGGGCGGCTCTCAACAGAGCGGCGGGTCACAGCAAGGCAATCAGGGCGGACAGAATCGCTAAGCGCGATTTTTGTGTCGCTCGATTTTTTTCCAGTAACCAGAAAGCGCATGACGCGGTCGGTGACCGCGTCATGCGCTTTCTTTATCTAGCTCCTTGTGTAACCAGCCTTCACCGTGGGCCGTTACCGCTTCTTTATCTCAAGTCTTCGCTGGCTGCCTTCGCCGCTAATGGTTCGGCTCGAACGGCGCGCGACCTCTTCGGCCTGTGCGAAGGCGCGCATTAGATTTTCGCCGAGCACCTTTCGTATATCCTGCTCGCTATAGCCGCGCCTGAGTAGTTCGTAAGTTATGTTCGGCAGTTGCGCCACGTCCTGCATGCCTTCCGGCAGGCTGGGCACGCCGTCAAAGTCCGAGCCGAGTCCGACGTGGTCTACGCCTGCGACTTTGGCTATGTGGTCTATATGGTCTATCAGGACGGAGAGCGGGGTCACGGGCAGGGGATTGGCAGCGAGCAGCTTGTCGCGCTCTTCACTAAGACGAGTCGGGTTCTCCTTGTACTGCTCGTTCAAGGCATCCAGCTGCGGCTTGAGCCTGGCGCTTCGCTCGGCTGCCGCATTAATCACCTTCTGGTCTATGAAGCCCGAGTAGAAGTTGACCATCACCACGCCGCCCTGCTGCCCAATGCGGCGCAGCAGCTCATCCGGTATGTTGCGGCGATGATTCGCGAGCGCACGCGCGGAAGAATGAGAAGCAATGACGGGCGCAGTCGAAACATCCAGCACGTCCGACATCGTTTTGTCCGAAACGTGCGAGATGTCAACAAACATTCCCAGCCGGTTCATCTCGCGCACGACCTCTCGCCCGAAGTCCGACAGCCCGTTGTGGCGCGAAGCGTCGCAGCAGGAGTCAGCCCAGTCGTTCGTGTTGTTGTGCGTCAGCGTCATGTAGCGTATCCCAAGGCGATAGAAGTCGCGCAGGGCCGCCAGAGAGTTTTCTATGGCATGGCCGCCTTCAATGCCCATGAGCGCGGCGATTCTCTTCTGTCGCTTGGCGCGGCGTATGTCGGCCGTGGACGCCGCCATCATGAAGTCGTTCGGGTAGCGCTCCGAAAGGCGGTAGACGCTGTCAATCATGTCCATCGCGCGCCGCGCAGAGCCTCCCTCTTTGGCAAATCTCTGATCTACATAGATTGAGAAGAACTGCCCGGTCACGCCTCCCTGCTTCATGCGCGGGATGTCCGTGTGATACTTGCCCACCGAAGGCGTGCCCAAATCGTAGCCTTCGTCAATCATGGGCGAAGTGATGTCGTTGTGGCCGTCAACGACAATCGCCTTGCGGTGAATCTCAAGCGCGCGCCGCCACAGCCGCTCGTCCCTCTGCGGCTGTGTGGCCGCAGCAGGAGCCGCCTGTTGTTCTGCCGAAACGCGCGCCCCAGAGCCCGTAAGCGAGAGCGCGAGAAGAGATAGAAGCAGCAGCAGGGCGAGCCCCGCAAATTTAGCCGGTCGAGGATTCTTTCTGTTCATGGTTTACAGGGAAAACGTTTTCAAACAGGATGGAACCACCCTAGGGGCGGAGGACTCGTCTTCTCCCCCTACAATCTTGATTCCTAAAGGACGAGTTGGGAATGGCTTTCGCTCTTACTCTGCTTATCGCGCTTGCTCTGCTTGTTCTGGTACATGGCTTTGTCAGCCTGCGAGATTAGCTCTTCGAGCGAGCTGCCGCTTTCAGGGTCGAAATGTACCACGCCGACACTCAAAGACAAATCGAAGGGGCGCGAATCCTGCCGATTGTATTCCTCAAGGCTCTCCCAGAGACGCGAGGTGACGGCACGCGTCGCGGTCGATTCGTAATCCTCAAGGGCGAGGATGGTGAACTCGTCGCCGCTCAGGCGAGCTATTATGTCCGACTCGCGGAACGATTTCTTCAGAATCTCCGCCACCGTGCGAAGCGCCTCGTCTCCGGCCTTGTGGCCGTAGGTGTCGTTAATCTGCTTGAGGCCATCCAGGTCTGCGAAGACCAGTGTGAAGCCGTGGCCTGTGCGCTGCGTGAGTCGCACCTGCTGCTCCGCCAGGGCCAGAAAACCTCTGCGGTTATAAAGGCCCGTCAGGTCGTCCAGAAGAGAGAGGCTCCTGAGGGTCTCTTCCGTGCGCCTGCGCTCCGTGATGTCGCGCGCGATGCCCTGCACGCCGACGGGCTCGCCGCCCTTTAGTATGACCCGCGTGCTTACTTCGAGCGGGATGCGCCGCCCGTCCCTGGCGAAGATTTCCAGCTCGTATCGAGTATCAAGCTCGTCCTCGGACTTGCGCTCTATCATCTCGCGCGCGGTCTTTAGATACTTGGGCAAGACCACCTGCGCTATGTTGAGCCCCAGCGCTTCACCCAGCGTGTAACCCGTGATGCGCTGCCCCGCCAGGTTCAGAGAAGTAAAGTTGCCCTTCAGGTCGTGCGTGTAGACAAGGTCGTTGGCGTTCTCGAAAAGCTCCCGGTAGCGCTCTTCGGATTCGCGCAGGGCCTCTTCGGCCCGCTTGCGCTTTGTGATGTCGCGCGCGATGCCCTGCACGCCGACGGGCTTTCCGTCTTCGTAGATGAGCTGCGTGCTTATCTCAAGCGGCACTCGCCGCCCGTCCTTCGTGATGATCTCCAGATGGTAGAAGGTCTGGGGCTTGGCGTCCGCAATCTTGCTGGCCAGCATGCCGCGAGCCAGCTCAAGATATTCCGGCGCGACTACGTCGGTGACATTCATCTTCAAAGCCTCTTCGCGCGTGTAGCCCGTGATGCGCTCGCCGACCTTGTTTATAGAGGTGTAGTTACCCTTAAGGTCGTGCACGTAGATGATGTCGTTGGCGTTCTCAAAAAGCTCACGAAGGCTCTCTTCAGAGCTTCTCAGCTTCTCTTCCGCAGCCTTGCGCGCCGAGAAGAGCCAGACGAAAAGCAGCGAGTTGAAGACGAAGACCAGAAGCCGAAGCGCGTCCTCGTTACTTGCCAGCCGCAGCGAATAGAGCGGTTCGATGAGGAAAAGCTTGCTCGCCAGCACGGCCATCGCCGTCGCCAGAAGCCCGGGCCCGAAGCCGCCGCGCCACGCGCTTAACAACACGACGAGGAAAAGCAGTACGAAGGGCGTCTGCTCTATCTCGTGCCACAAAAGACTGTTCACGACGAGGGCCGCAATGACAGCCAGTGCTGATAGTAAATAAGGGACGGGGGGATAACGTTTTAGGTCCAGCATATATTGGTCGGAGTGCGAGGATTGCACACCCTTATGTTTGAGATGCTTCAGAGGCTCAATCTGTTGGCGAGGGCCTCGGAAAACCTGACGACACGGCCT
>DASVVZ010000092.1:0-8578 GCA_036389875.1 Pyrinomonadaceae bacterium | reverse complement strand
CGCAGATCTATATTCAGAACGGTCTCACAGGCAAGGTGCCTTTCCAGCCGAACCCTAACATCGGAAGCACCTTCCTGCTGGATAACAACTCGCGTTACGACTACAACTCGCTTCAGGTAGAGCTGCGCCGCCGTTTCGCCGACGGGCTCTACTTCCAGGCTAACTATACTTTCTCGAAGGTGCTCGCCGATGCCTCCGGCCTCGGCCAGCTGCGCTTCGAGCCGCGCCTGGATAACAACAACCCGGAGATAGAATACGCGCGAGCGGATTACGACCAGACTCACCGCTTCAACTTCAACGGCATTTACGAGTTGCCGTTCGGTCGCGGCAAGCGGTTCTTCAAGGACGCCAGCGGATGGACTGATCGCCTGCTGGGCGGTTGGCAGCTTGCCAGTATCCTTCAGGTCGGTTCCGGCAATCCGATAACGATTACGGATGCCCGAGGGGTTCTCAACCTGGCCTTCTTCTCTGGCCGTAACACGCCGTTTACAAATCTGAACAGGGAGCAGCTCAAAGACCTCTTCGGATTGTTTGAGCGTAACGGCGTCTTCTATTACATCAACCCTGACGTGTTGCAGATTTCGACGACGGCTTCGGGAACTATTTCTCGCGCCGCGCTCGGCTCCATCGATCCTCTGACGGGCACGGAGCAGACCTTCCCCGGACAGGTCTTCTTCCTGACGCCGGCCGGCGGCATCGGCAACACCCCGCGCGCCATCGGCACCGCGCCCATCTACGTCAACGTTGATGCGTCGCTCATCAAGAACATACGCATCAGGGAGAATTTCAGGGCGCAGCTTAGAGTCGAGGCCTTCAACCTGCTCAACCGTGCGAACTTCGACGTTGACCGCTTGACGCAGGACATCAGCAGCAACACCTTCGGGCAGATCTCCAATACCTTCTCGCCGCGTGTTATACAGCTGGCTGTGAGAATTGAATTCTAAACTCGGTCTTCAATCTCTCTTTTCAAAAGGGTGTGCGCTTGAATTCAAGCGCACACCCTTTTTTATCTGTCAGATTCAGAGCGAAGAGAAACTAAAAGGGCACTGCTTCCCGGAGTAAGAGAAGCAGTACCCCTTTAGTTTCTTTCGAGCTTATTGCTTGCTTTACTGTTGCTGGGCCTTGCGCTGCTCTTCAATTGTCCTGCGGTCGCGGTTGAAGATGACGCGCTCAGGGCCTTCCTTTATTTTGTAGCCCGCCGGTACTTCAAAGAGCGAGCGAGAGGGCTCGCCGCGATTGATGTTGGTGAGCCTGTAGGTGGTCTCGCCCGACATAGGGTCTGTCTTCTTGCTGTAGACGACTACCTGCAACTCGGTCGAGTACCAACGCTCCGTGACTATGTCAATCGGGCGCTCGTTGCCGATTTGCCCCGCCGGAATCGTGATGGTCGAGCGAGTGCCTTCGGCCTCCACGCCCTCTATCATCTGCTTGCCGAGCGATTCGGTCTTGGGCTCCAGCATGTTGTTGACGCGCTCGCGCGTCGGCGAGGGGGCCGTCTGCACGGTGTTCTCAAAGACTCTCACGCTGGCAGTGCCGTTGACGTTGGGAGCGGGCGGCGCAACTACTCTGAAGTTGCCATTCGGCAGGAGCTGCGGGATGACCATCTTGCGAGCCGTCTGCGCCTTGGGGTCAAGCACGTAGTTGACGCGTCCGACCGGGTCGTTGATGAAGATGGTCTTCGTCGGTTCGCCCGCGACCGTCCAGTGTCCGATTGCGCCCAAAGTCTGCTCGCGGCGAGTGCGGCCTTCGCTGTCACGATAAATGGTAGCGCTGTTCTTGCGTACGATGCGGTTTCCGTCGCCAAGTGTCTGTATGGTTTCGGTAGTAGCCTCTGCGGAATAGGGCGCGCCCTTGACCGTGTTGCGCTCAAAGCTCGCGTCCGCCGAGAGGAAGACGAATGTGTTGGGGCCGCCCACCGCGGTCAACATATCGGCTGAGCCTGCCACCACGCTCTCAATCTGAACCTTCTCAACTAAGGTGGGGTCGGGTCTGGGCGCACGCTGTTCCTGGGCGTTCGCCACGCTGCCTGCGCCGGCCAGAGCGGCAAGCGCGAGCGCTCCCATCATCCATGATTTATGAAATCTCATCTCTTTCTCTCCTTCAGATACTCAATCACAATTGCTGCTGAATGAATCGTTGCTTTTGAATCGAACTTTCCTTAACGGACGAAGCGTATGGCGCGGGCCATGCCGTCGTCGCCTATGAGCACGTCCGCCTTTATCCGCTCTCCTGCGCGCTCCATGTTGACGGGCAATCCGAACTGAGCCAGGGCCGAGCGGGGCATCTCCACGCGCACTATGCGACCGTTGTCAATATCGTTGAGATTGTCGCCGTAAGAGACGGGCATAAAGTCCGTCGCAATCTCTCCGCTGCCGGAAGTCATGCGGCTCTCATTTACGCGAGACCTCGAAACACTCGTGGATGCAGTGCGGCGTGTGCCGCCCGTACCCATAATCAGGGCCACTTCATTTCGGCTGAGCTTCTGCCCCCGCGCCTCGTTGGTCGTGTCTCCTACAGTAGCGACGGTGTCAGGTTCTACTGCTGCCGGAGCTGTCGGCGTCTCTCCAGTGTTTACGGGCACCGTCTGATTAACCTTCGCGGTCTCGCTGCTCGCCGTTGCTTTCTGATTAGAAGCGACGGGCTCTGCCTGTCTCAGGCGGAGCATGCCGGCTCCGCCCACTGCGAACATCAGCAGGACGGCCGCAGCAACAGCGTGCGGATACCATCTCTGCCAGCGCGCGCCCCTTTGCGGCATCTGGACTACCACGGGCGAAGTCTCGACCGCCGCCGTTCGCTCGCGAAATCTGGCGAGCAGATTCGCTTCAAGCGAGGCGGGCGCTTCCACCTGCTTCATGGTCGCGGCCAGCGAGCGCAAGCCATTAGTCAATGCGCGCTCGTCCTCAAGCTGTGCGGCGCATCCGGCGCACTCTCCTACGTGCGAGAGCGCGTCCTCGCGCGTGTGCGCTTCGAGCATCTGCTCGCGCGCCAGATCTGAAATCACCGCTTCAAAATTTTTGCAGTTCATGCGAAGCACCTCGCCGTCTTAAAACTCTCTCCCGGATTTGTGCCTTCCTGATTACTCATAATGCTGGCGTTCAACTTTCCCAACAGTAGCGCGCGTGCGCGATGCAGGCGCGAGCGAACCGTCCCGATTGCGCAGCCGAGCGCGTTGGCTGCTTCCACGTAGCTCATCTCGTGCAGGTCGCAAAGCACCACGACCTCCCTGTAATGTTCGGGGAGCGCCAGCACCGCCTGACGAAGCCGCCCGATCATCTCGTTGCGCTGTAGCTCGTCGTGCGGGTTGTCGTCCGCCACCCACGCCGCCAGCTGCTGCTGCTCGCCGCCCTCCGAGCCGTCGTCCACAATCTGCACAAAGGGGCGGTCTCGCTCCAGTCGTCTGAGGACGTGGTTGCGCGCTATCCCGTACAGGTAGGACGAGAGCGACCCGCGCGACGAATCAAAGCGAGTGGCGTCCGACATGAGGGCTAGAAAGACCTCCTGTGTGACATCCTCTGCGATCGCCTCAGACCCGCTCATCTGAAGGGCGAAGCGATAGACGCCAGCCTGGCGTCGCCTGTAAAGCGCTGTGAAAGCTGCCTCGTCTCCGGCCATCATGAGCCGCAGAAGTTCGTCGTCACTCGGGGTTAAGTGCGTTGCCATCTTTTGTTTACCATTCAACCGGTGGCCTGCCTGCCACTTCTAATTCGCGCCGTACGCCGGAAAAGTTCCAAAAAGATAGGGGATGTTGGTTCAGGGGGCAGGGGATAGAGAAAGAAAATCCATCTCTCTTTCTTTTACCATCCCCGAACGCCTAACCCCCATCCCCCATTTTTGGTAGACTACGGTTGCGTGAAAAAAGAGGACTCTGGGAGTCAAAGTCCGCTCCGAAATTTACCAGCTTCAACGCCCGAGCCGCCACTCGTGGAGGGTGAGGACTACTACCTTGAGAGAGGTTTTTTAGTCTTTACGGAAAAATACCTGCGCGAGCGCGGGCACTGCTGTCATAGCGGTTGCAGGCATTGCCCATATACCGAAGAGGATGATAGATGATGCGTCGTAGCCTTTTCCTGCTCCTTCTTATGCTGTTCGTCTCGTGCGCGGAAGTTTTCGCGCAGAAGCGTGCCTTCACACTCGAAGACCTTTACCGCATCAAGAACGTCTCGGACGTTCACGTTTCGCCCAATGGGGACCGTATTGTCTACGTGCTGACCACTTCGGATCTGGCACGCGCCCGCCGCTCGAATCAAATCTGGATTATGGACGCGGGCGGCGGCGGCGCACGCCGTCTTTCGGCGGAAGGCGCTAATGCAAGCTCGCCGCGCTTCTCGCCGGACGGCCGCACGCTCTCTTTCATCACCGCCAAGGACGGCAACGCGAATATCTTTCTGACGAACACAGAGGGCGGGGACGTGCGACAGGTGACCAACATCTCTACGGGCGCGTACGACCAGCTCTGGTCGCCCGACGGAAAGTGGATGGCCTTCTCAACGGACGTTTACCCGGAGTGCGGAGCCGACGACGCGTGCAACAAGAAGATCGCGGAGCGCTGGGAGCAGGGGCCGCTCAAGGCACACATGGCCGACGACCTGCTGTACCGGCACTGGAACGCATGGAAGGACGGGACACGCACGCACATCTTTCTGGTTTCGGTAGAGACTGGACAGGTGCGAGACCTGACGCCGGGGGATTTCGATTCGCCTTCGTTTCAGCTTGGCGGCCCTTTGCAGTACGACTTCTCGCCCGACGGGCGCGAGCTTGTCTTCGTCTCGAATCATGATAAGAATCCTGCGTCCTCTACGAACAACGACCTGTGGCTTTTGTCCCTGACGGAGACGAGCGCGAGGCCGCGCAACATCACTGCCTCTAACCCTGCTTATGACGGAAGCCCCATGTATTCGCCCGACGGGCGCTTCATAGCCTATCGCACGCAGAAGCAGCCGGCTTATGAATCAGACCTCTTTCGCCTGGCTCTGTACGACCGCGCGGCCGGAACCTCGACCGTGCTGACCGAATCTTTTCGCAACTGGGTGGACGAGTTCGAGTGGACGGAAGATTCAAAGACGATTCTCTTCAATAGCGGCGTGGAGGGCGTGAACCCTATTTACCGCCTGGACGTGGCTTCGCGGAACATCAGGGAAGTTTTTCAGGACAGGACAATAGGGGATTTGAACTATTCACGCGACGGGCGGCGGCTGATTTACACTGTCCGCTCTACGGGCCAGCCCGCGGAGATTTACAGCGCGGATTTGAGCGCGGGGAGCGGCGCAAGGAAGACGCGGCTTTCGCACTTCAACGACGAGTTCATGAATGAGGTTGACCTGCGGCCCGCCGAAGTTATGTGGGTGACTGCGAGCGACGGCAAGCGTATTCAGCTCTTCGTGGTCAAGCCGCACAACTTCGACCCGGCGAAGAAGTATCCGCTCATACTGAATGTTCACGGCGGGCCGCAGCAGATGTGGGGCGACGCTTTTCGCGGCGACTGGCAGGTCTATCCGGGCGCGGGCTACGTAGTGGCCTTCTGTAATCCGCGCGGCTCTACTGGCTACGGGCAGGACTTCACGGCGCAGATTTCCGGCGACATGGGCGGGCAGGTCTTCGACGACCTGATGAAGGTGACCGACACGCTAGAGCGTCTGCCCTACGTAGATGCCGCCCGCATGGGAGCCATGGGATGGTCTTATGGCGGCTACATGATGATGTGGTTCGAGGGGCACACGACGCGCTTCAAGACGCTGGCTTCCATGATGGGAATCTACGACTGGCGCTCGCTCTACGGCGCGACGGAAGAGCTCTGGTGGCCGGAGTGGGACTTGAAGGGGCAGCCGTGGACGAATCCTGCTGGCTTCGAGAAATGGTCGCCGTCTGCTTACGTGAAGAATTTTAAGACGCCCGCGCTGGTCATCTCGGGCGAGCGCGATTACCGCGTGCCTTATACGCAGAGCCTACAGTTCTACACGGCCTTGAGGAAGATGAACGTGCCCGCGCGGCTCATCATCTACTCGAACGCCGGTCACTGGCCGAGCTGGTACGAGATGGTGCTCTATTACACGGCGCACCTGGAATGGTTTCATGAATACCTGGGCGGCAACCCCGCGCCCTGGACTACGCAGGCCTTCCTGCGCAATCAGGTCTTCGACCGCACAACCGGCAGGCGCTTTGAAGATAATGAAACCAGGCCGCAGCAGAATTCCACGGGTAAGCCTGATACAAAGCCGACTACGCCGTAACTGATTCACCGCCGAGAGACGCCTGAGAGACGCGTAGAGGGTGGCGCTGAGAAAAGCATTCAACTCTCTCTCTCTCTCTGCGCTTACCTCCGTCTCTCTTAGGCGTCTCTCGGCGGTGAAGGAACTGAACATAACGACAATTCCGTATCAACTTGAGAAATCATTCTTACATCGCACCCGGCCTTGAATCCCGCAGGCGGCGGCGCTGGCTGGCCGTCGCGCTAGCTCTGTTTTCATTAGCAGCTATAGGCGCGCTCAGCCTCTTTCTGTACCAGCGCACCTGGCGCGAGAAACCCAAGGGCACGGTCTTCGGCGAGCGCTTTGCGGTCAGGACTCTGGCGGGCGACGGCGCTCCGGGCTTTGCTGACGGGGCGGCGAATCAGGCGCGCTTCTCAGACCCCTTCGGCGTCGCCATTGATTCAAAGGGCAGCATCTACATAGCGGACGCGGGCGAGAATAATCGTATCCGCAGGATTACTCCAGAGGGAGCGGTCACGACGCTTGCGGGCGGCGAAGAAGGTTTTCAGGACGGACAGGGAGGGGGCGCAAAGTTCAACACGCCTTCGGCCCTCGCCGTGGACGCTCAGGACAATCTCTACGTAGCGGACACAGGCAATAACGCCATTCGAAAGATTACGCCCGACGGGACGGTGACGACTCTGGCTGGCGGAGGCGAGGCGGGTTACAGGGACGGCGCGGGGCGCGATGCGCGCTTCAACGCGCCAATCGGAGTGGCAGTGGATCCTGCCGGTAACGTTTACGTCGCAGACACTTATAACGACCGCATACGCAAAGTCACAAAAGAAGGAGAGGTGAATACTCTGGCCGGCGGCGCTGCTTCGCCGGGTTATCTGGACGGGCCTGCCCTGAGCGCAAGCTTCGACACGCCCTGCGGCTTAACAGTCGCACCTTCGGGCGAGCTTTACATAGCAGACACAGGCAACAACGCCATACGCAGGTTGAGCCCCGAAGGACAGGTGACGACCTTCGTCAGCGCAGCACAACTCACAGACAACCAATCCCTTCTTTTCGCGCCCGTCGGCCTCGCCATAACGCACGACGGCATACTTTACTCCACGGGGAATGACCGGGGCCGCATAGCGCAAATTCGTCAGGACGGAGCCGTGTTCGCTTTCTCGGGCGCGGGCAGCGGCTTCAGCGACGGAGAAGGGGACGCGGCACGCTTTAACAGTCCGACGGGAGTCGCCGTTGACAATCGCGGCGCGCTTTACGTAGCCGACTCCGCAAACTATCTGGTGCGGAAACTGTCGCGGCGAGAAGCAGCGAAGGAATCCGTGGGAGCGCAGGCCGCCGAGCCGCCGGTCATGAGCGGTGTCCTGCCGCGCCTGTCTGCCGAGACAGTCGGAGCCAAAGAATTCCCCTGGCCCGTCGACCCGCAGCGCAGGTGGCACGAAGTGACCGCCACGCTCGGAGAGGTGCGCGGCAACTATGACGGCGAAGCGCGCGACCACCTGCATAGCGGGATAGACGTACAGGGGGCTATGGGCGCCACCGTGCGTTCGGTTTACGACGAGAAGGTCTCAGACCCTCTGGCCAACTGGGGCTTTAATGATTTGGGAGAAGGACTGCGCGTCGGCCTTATGACCTATATTCACATGCGCGTCGGGAGAAATCAGCAGGACAAGCCTTTTGACGACGCGCGCTTTATCCCCGTTACAGGCGAAGACCAGAAGCCAGCGCGCATGCGCATACGACGCGGGACCCGCTTTCGCGTGGGCGATGCGCTCGGCACGATTAATCGCATGTATCACGTGCACCTGAACTACGGCCCGAGCGGCGCGCAGGCCAACCCGCTCCTCCTGCCCTTCATGGATTTTAAAGACACTGTTTCGCCGCGTATGGAGCGAGACGGCATACGCCTCTTTAATCAATCGGGCGAGCAGTTAAGGGAAACGCGCAAGGGGCGGCTGGTGATTCACGGTGATGTCAAGATAGTGGTGGAGGCTTATGACCAGGTGGACGACAACGCCGCGCGCCGCCGTCTGGGATTGTACAAGGTGGGCTATCAAATCCTGCGCGCCGACGGCACACCCGCGCCGGGCTTTGAAGAGCCGCGCATCAACATAGAGTTCAATCGTCTTCCGCCCGCGCGAGAGGCCGTGCGGATAGCTTACTGGGACGCGAGCGGCATCACAGTTTACGGCAGCAACACGACCCGCTTTCTCTACGTAGTAACCAACATTGTGCGCGACGGCCGCGCAGAAGAAGGCGCTTGGCGCGCGTCGGAGCTTCCGGCCGGCGACTATATCCTGCGCATCTACGGCGCGGACTTCGCCGGCAATGAAATCAGCGCCGGGCGCGACCTGTCTATCGCTATCGAGTAGGGAGCG
>DASVVZ010000091.1:0-10946 GCA_036389875.1 Pyrinomonadaceae bacterium | reverse complement strand
TGCGCCGGGCGTTTTCCGCGTTCTCAGGGATTCGACTGCGCTTTACGCGAATCACCTGGCCGGAACAATCGTGACGCGCAACCTCGCGGTGATAAACACCAGCGGCCTTGTCCTCAGCCTGCTACTTTTGGCGAGCGCCTTTCTCTTCAGGCAAGGCGCGGGGCGCAGAGCGTTTCCGGCTGAAATCATCTCGCTTGCAGTAGTCGCCGCCGCAACCAGCCTGGGACAGTGGATGATAGCGGCGCGCATGCTGGCGCTGCGCGCGCAGATGGGACGGCCCATTGACGAGACGGCGGCGAGCGACCCGCTGCGCGTGGCCTTCGACAATTTGCACGTTTATTCTGTCGGCGCGCTGATGGTCGCCATGCTCGCGGCCCTTGTGGCATTCGTACTCATAGCGAGGCGTGCGCGAAGGCATGGCAGTTGAACAACGGAAAATCTTTTGCACGAGGGAAATGTTTGATGGAGACGATTGAGCGAATTGATGAGTGGCGTGACCGCTACGGGAGATGGCAGCAGGGAAGGGGCTCGGCCTCAGCGAGCGATGACGTGGGCGACGATTACCCTTTGGTTGAGAACAAACGCGCGCCGTTTACGCCTGCGCGCCGCGCGCTGCCCATGCTGAACCTGGCGCTCATTACCTCTGCGGGAGCCTACATTGACGGCACAGACCCCTTTGACGTAAGCCAGCCGGGCGGCGACGTGAACTTCCGGGAGATACCCGTTGAGATTGATGCGGAAGACCTGCGCTACAGCGCTCGCGGCTACGACGCGAAGGCGGTCAACGAAGACATGAACGCGCTCGTACCCATAGAGCGGCTCTTCGAGTTTGAAGCCAACGGCATCATAGGCCAACTGAACCCCGTCTTCTGGAGCTTCGCGGGCTTCATCCCTGACGCGGCGCGCCTGAATGACGAGATGCTGCCCCGGCTCATAGAGCGCATCAGGCGCTACGAAGTGCAGGCGGCGCTTCTCGTCCCCGCATCGCGCCTCTGTCATCAATCCGTCTCGCTCGCCGCGCGTGCCATAGAGCAGGCCGGCATCCCGACGATGATGCTGGCCGTTGACAGAGGAGTGGTGGAGCGCGTGCGCGCGCCGCGCGCAGGCTACTACAAGGGAAGTTTTGGCAGCGTCGCCGGAAAACCCGGCTGGCCCGAATACCAGCGCAGGCTGCTCGACGAAGCCCTCCGACTGATTGAGCCCATTGACCAGCCCGGCATACGCAACCTGGTGGTCGAGCTGGAAACGAGCGTGGAGAAGGAGAGAGGGGAGAAATAAAAGTACTGAGCACTGAGTGATGGGTGCTGAGTTAAAGAAGGAATGCTTTCTACTCGGTGCTCATCACTCAGCGCTCAGTACTTTTTTAGCTTTCGACACCTGCGCTATAGCTTCGCGTACTTCCGTGAAGTCGAAGGGTTTGCCTATGACGCCGTCAATCAGATTCTTTTCGCCCGAAGGCGGCTCGGTTCCTTTGCCGTAGCCTGTGACGAGCGTGATGGCTACGTCGGGCCAGCGATGACGAATCTCGCGCGCGACCTCCCAGCCGTCCATCTCTGGCATCGAAAGATCTGTGAAGACCAGATCGAAATGGCCGTCGCCCTCCATCAGCCTTAGAGCCTCCTGCCCGCTGCCCGCTGAAGTTACACTGTGCTCCATCACCATGAGCATCTCCGACAGGGTCTCGCGCACGGCTATCTCGTCATCTATGACCAGTATCGAGAGCGCGGGCGCATCCGACTGCTCCTGAAGATTGGTGTCGGGCGCTTTGGCCGAGAGCGCGGCGGCCAGGTCTATCAGGAAAGTCGTGCCTCGCCCGACTTCTGATTCGACGCTGATTGAGCCTCCGTGACGCTCTATGATGCCGTAGCTGACGGAGAGCCCGAGGCCCGTGCCGTGCGCGCCCTTCGTCGTGTAGAAGGGCTCGAAAATCTTCTCGCGCACGTCTTCCGTCATGCCCGTGCCGGTGTCCGTGAAGCTCAAGCGCCAGTAGGCATCAAAGCGCTCGCAGGCTATCGAGAGGCAGCCTCCGAACGGCATGGCGTCAACCGCGTTGACGATCAGGTTGACGAAGACTTCGCGCAGCTCCGACGCGTTGCCCTTAACAAAGCTTTCCGGCCTGGCATCCAGCTCAACCTCGTAATGAAGGCCGCGCATGCGCGCCTCGTTCTCCCAGCGCGTGCGGGTGATTTCGACGGCGTCGCTGAGCAGGCGGCTTGCGTCCAGCATCTCGAACTCTGTGCCCTGCGACTGGCGCGCAAACGTCTGTATGCGGCGAACGGTCGCGGCCGCGTCCTCGGCTGCCGTCTGTATAATCTCAAGGTTGCGCTCAATCGCCTCGTCCTTAATCTGGCGGCGCATCAGCTGCGCGCGGCCGAGCACGGCTGCGAGCGCGTTGTTGAAGTCGTGCGCCACGCCCGACGCTAGTTGGCCGAGCGCGCGCAGCTTGTCTGCCTGAGCCGCGCGCTGCCGCTGCTGCTTCTGCTCCGTGATGTCGCGCATGATGCCCAGCACCCCGGTGATGCGCTCGTCAACCACCAGCGGCGCGTTGTCAAAGAGCGCGTAGCGGACTTCGCCCTCGCGCGTGTGATAGCGAACTTCGTAACTTTGCGTCTCTCCCTTGAGCGCGCTCTCGAAGTAGGAGCGCGCAATCTCGCGGTCTGCCGGATAGATGAGCTCAAGAAAATGATGGCCGATGAGGTCGTCCGGGCGATAGCCGCCCGCGTTGTGCGTGGCGCTGTTTAGCCACATGAAGTAGCCCGCAGGGTCTACGGCGCAGATGGGCTCGCGCACGCTCTCAAGGATATTTGTAAGGAGCGACTGGTGCTCGCGCGCCATAGCCTCAGCTTTCCTCAGCTCAGACAAATCGCGGGCCGTGCAGACCGCGCCGACGTTGCCGTGGCCAAGCTCGGTGATGGGCTCTACCGTGACCAGAAGCGGGCGGTTGAAACGCTCCGGCGTGACTTCAGTGGTGACGCTGCGCCCGTCGGCTATGCATCTCTCCACTATGCACTCTTCGTCGCCGTGCGTGCGCAGGATGTCGCAGCACTGGCGGCCCAGCAACAGATGCGGCCAGGTGTCTTCCATTGACGCGCCCGCGCGGTTGACGCGAATCAGCTGCCCGGCCTGGTCAAAGATAAAGATGCCGTCCGACATGGCATCGAAGGTCGTCTCCCACTCCTTCTTGGCGCGCTTCGTCAGCTCGAACAGCTCTGCCTGCGCGATGCCCGTGACGAGCTGCGCGGCGACGGCTTCAACCAGCGCCAGTTCCTCTTCCGTCCAGTGGCGCACGCGGTCGGTCTGATGAATGCAGAGCGTGCCGCGAAAACGCTCGTTGACGATCAGGGGATAGGCTATCTGCGAGCGCAGCCCGGCGAGCGCGGCCTGCTGCCGCACGTAAGCGCTGAAGGCGGGCGTGCCCGCAGTGTAGTTGAGCGCGTCATCCACTACTAAAGGCTCCTGCGTGCGAAGCAGCCGCTGGCCGAGCGGGTCGTCATAATAAGCCTGTATGTGCCTGATGCTGGGGGCGGGCGGCGCTACGTATTCGTGCTCAAGGTCGGAGGCAGGATTCGCCGGGTCGTAAAGATAAAGGTGAACGCGCGAGGCCGAGAGCGCGCGCCCAAGCTCGTGCGTCGCTGTGCTAAGGACTTCGGGCAAACTGAGCGAGGCGCGTATGGCAAGGCTCAGGCGATTAATCAGAGACTGTCGTGCGCTCGTGGCCTCGGCTTTCTGATAAAGCTCGGCCTGTCGAATGGCTATACCCGTCTGGTCTGCCACGGCGCGCGACAGCGCTATGTCCGTCTCGCTCCACGCGTGCGTGCTGCGGGTGGTCGAAAGCGCGAAGCAGCCGGTCGTCTCGTCGCCCACGCGTATGGCCACGTACATGACGGAGCGCACTCCCACGGGCCGCAGGATGTTGTTGTAAATGTCGCGCACGGGCTCGTCCGCCGCCACGTCGTCAAAGGCCAGGACTCCGTGCTCGCGTATGCCAGCCATCAGGTCGCCGAGGAGCGTGAGGCTGTAGTCGCGCCAGGCCGAGCGTATGCCTTCGGCTTTGTACTCTGCGACCGTGCGCGCAAGTCCCGACTGGGTGTCCAGCATGAAGAGCAAACAACGGTCGACCCCCAGATGAGAGCCTAGCTCCTTGACCGCGGTGTGAAAGATTTCCGTCAGGCCCAGGCTGCGGTGAACCGCCTTGGAGATACGGTTAATCAAAGCCTCTCTGTCGGCCAGCTCCGTCAGGGCCTTTTCGTTCTGCCTGTGCTCCGTGATGTCGCGGTCTGAGCCGCGATAGCCTATGACAGCGCCGCCCGTGTCAAAGATGGGAACGGCGTTCGATTCCAGATAGCGAAAGGAGCCGTCCCTGTGCCGCCAGCGCACGACCAGCCCGGACCACCCGCGACGCTCTCTGATGAGCGCGGGCAGCATCTCTTCCATGCGCCTGCGGTCTTCTTCGTGCATGAAGTCGTATCCGCTGCGTCCAAGTATCTCTTCCGGCTTGTAGCCGAGAATGTTTTCGACGGCAGGGTTGCAGTAGGTGTGAAGGCCCTCAAGGTTGATCGACCAGATCCATTCGTTGGTCGCTTCGATTATCGAGCGAAACCTCTCTTCGGATTCGCGCAGCGCCTCTTCCGACAGCTTTCTTTCGGTGATGTCTTCCGTATAGACCATCACCATGTCGGGCGGCACGTAGACGTAAGTCGTGTCCAGGCGTTTCCTTTCGCCCGTCGCTCGAAACCTGTAATCAAGCTCGCGCCTGATGACGGTTTGTTCTTCGAAGCAGCGCCGGAAGTCTTCCAGGATCTCGGGGCTGTCGTTGTACATCTCCATGGCACGCCGCCCAACGAACCTCTGCATCTGTCCACGGGTTATCTCAAAGGCCGCGTCGTTGTAATCAACCAGCACGAAGTCGTCATCGACCCTTCGCCACGAATAGGTCGGAAGCGGCAGGCCCTTGTACTGTGCGCGGAACTTCTCTTCGGACTCGCGCAGGGCGGCTTCCGTGCGGCGGCGTTCCGTGATGTCGTGCAGGATAGAGTAGATGAGGCGGCGGCCCTTGGCCTGAATAGGGCCCGCGTGAATCTCCATCTCTCGCACCTCGCCCGAAGCCAGCCGGTGATGAAAGACGAAGTAGCTGCTCTGCTCTGTGACGGCGCGCTCAAGCTCCCGCTTGACCTCGTTTTCGGGCAGCAGGTTGATGTCCGTAATCTTCTTCTGCCTGAACTGCTCACTGGTGTAGCCGTAGAACTCGCAGGCCGCCGGGTTGGCTTCGACAATCGCGCCCGATTCCGGGTCAATCAGCAGCTTGATGGCCCGGTTCTTCTCGAACATCTCGCGGTATCGCTCTTCGGATTCACGCAGCGCGTCTTCGGCAAGCTTGCGCTCCGTGATGTCTCGCACCACGCTTCTGACTGCGGTCGCCTGCCCGCCCGCGTCTCGCACGAGCGTTGTTACGGCCTCCAGATAACGCGGGACTCCCTGCGCGTCCCTTGTGTGATAGACGACGCGCACGGGCGCGTTCCCTATAGAATTCAGACTGTCCTTAAGCGTGCGGTCCGCATCTTCTCCCAGCAGGTCGCTCAGGTGTACGCCGGTTAGCTCGGAAGCCTGGCGGCCGAAAAAGCGCGCCCCGGCCTCGTTGATGCTCGTGATGCGCCCCTCCATGTCGCGCGTGTAAATGATGTCGGCGGCCTGCTCGACTATCTCGCGGTAATGGCGCTCGACCCTGTGACGCTCGGCAAGGCGCGCCACCTTGACCAGAAGCTCCTGGCGGCGAAAGGGAATCTCAAGGTAATCGTCCGCGCCCGCCACCAGCCCCGTCAGGCTGTCCTCCTCGCCCGTGCGAACGGCGCTCACCAGCAGGACAGGCACGTCTCTGGTTTGCGCGTCCTCTTTAAGCCTGCGACAGAATTCGAGCCCGTCCATCTCCGGCATGACCACATCCGAGATTATTATGTCGGGCTCGGACTGGCGAGCCATCTCAAGCGCACTGCGCCCGTCCGAGGCGGAGATAACCCTGTAGCCCTCGTGCGTCAACAGGAGCGTCAAAAGCTCCAGCACTTCGACGGTGTCGTTGACTACGAGAATGGTTGGACTGTATGGCGTCATAAAGACAAGCTCGACTAGCGGACGGGCCATGTGACAGCCGGGCGCGAAACCGCCCCGCCGCCATACGGCCCGTCCCATCCTTCCGATGAGTCGCTTAAAACCCGGGGCGCAGGCTCGTTAAGTCGCAAGGCATGTAACAGGGTCGGAAACGGTAGAAAGAAGCGAGAGTCCATTGCACCGCTTCATCACTTGAGGGGAACAACCTGTAGCTGGAAACTCGCTTTGCGCGCCCGCCGAATTGGCCAGACACAAAAAAACTCCGGCAAGTGCGGAGTATAACAAAGCGGAAACTTCATTGTCACGAGGTTGTAGATTAGAGGCCGGTGAGTTGACTCACCGGCCTCTAACCTCTGACCCCTAATCTTTCTTAGCATCCGTGACGCTGCGGGCAAAGTAGCCCTGGCGGTAGTTGAGGCGCAGGCTCTGCTTGCGCAAGTCCTGGTTGACAATCTCTATCTGCACCTTACGGTAAGAGCCGTCGCGGTTCCTGTTCGTCGGCGAGTAGGCGACCAGAAACTGCGAGCGCAGCTCAAGCTCGATCTGTGCGAAGGCGGCGCGTAGTTCCGTCTCATCGTCCGGGAAAAAGGCGCGCCCGCCCGTTCTCTCAGCTATCTTCTTCAAAGAGCCCTCGTCTATACCGTACTCTACCCTGTCGCCTATCCCTATAGCGTAAATGACCACGTCGTTCTTGATGGCCTGCTCAATCGCCTCGTTCATCTTCTTACGGCTGCTGGTATCCTGTCCGTCCGTGAGGAGGATGATGGCGCGGCGCGTTTTGTCAGAAGTCTGAGAGAGCACGTCTTCGGACGTGACCCAGACGGAATCCCAGATGGCCGTCGAGCCGGCGATTGATTGATTCGTCCCGGAAATCGGAGGCGTCCCGGCCACCGTTCCACCGCCTATATAGCCTGCGGGCGGTACGAACTCCACTCGTTCAAGCGCGCGGCGAATGCGCGAGACGCTGCCGGTCAGGCCCTGCTCAAGCGTGGATTCGCCCGTGAAGGAGATGACCGCGACTTCGTCTTTATCCGGTCGAATGACGGAATCCACGAAGGATGCCGCCGCGCGCTTTTCAGCCGGGAGCGTGCGCTCTTCGGAGATGCTGGTGTCAATCAGAAGCGCCAGAGAAAGCGGGCGGTTCGTCTGCCGCTCGAAGGTGAAAATCTCCTGCGCCGTTCCGTCCTCAAGGATGCGTATGTCCTCCTTACGCATCTCCGTGATGAAGCGCTTGTTCTTGTCTATGGCGGTAAACAGAATGTTCGTCAGGTCCGTCTCTACGCGTACCACGTCGTCGCCGTCCAGGGTGACATCGTCGTCCCTTTGCCCGGGCGCAGGCGTGGGCGTTGGCCTGGACTGCGGGCCGGCCCCAGAGCTGCGCTGGCGAGTGCTGTCCTGAGTCGAGCCCTGGTTCTCCTGCGCACGCGTCGCGACCGAGGCGATTGAGGCTAAGACCAGCCCCAGCCCCATAACGTAACGAAGAGCGCGTGATTTATCTATCCTGAAAAACATTCGTACCCCAATCCCTGTTATCGTGGCGCGGCCAGAACGCTGTCGGAGACAGCCGGATAACTGCGTCGCGTGACTACCTTGTAGCCGTCTCGCTTGCTGGTCAGCTTGACCTCTATGCGACGCGTGCTGCCATCGAAGCGGTCGTTCGACGGCTTGTAAGTAATCAGATACTGCGAGCGTAGCTGCTTGGAAATCTTCATGAAGGAGCGCTCAAGCGCTATGCGGTCGCCCGTGAAAAAAGCGGCCCCGCCGGTATCTTCGCAAAGCTTGACGAGGTCTTTGTCGCCTTTGTCTTTAACCTGCCCCATCTCGACGCCGGGCACAGAGCCGGACATGCCCGCCTTGGTGGAGATGGCGAAGATGATCGTCTCCGTTCGCTGCGCTATGTCTATGGCCTCGCGCAGTGTGGCGCGGCTGTAGGTGTCGTCGCCGTCCGTGATGATGACCAGCACGCGTCGGCCGGGGACGCCGCGCATCTTCTCGTCGCAGAACTGCCAGATGGCATCGTAGAGCGCGGTCTGCCTGCCGGGCTTCTTGACGCTGTCAACGGCCTTGTCCAGCAGGTCCAGCTTCTCCGTAAAATCCTGTCTCAGATTTATGTCGTCGTCGAAGGTGGCAAAGGCCACGCGGTCTTTGCGCGTGCTGACGACCGTGTAGATAAAGTCTTTGGCCGATTCCTGTTCGAACTTGAGCTGGCCCGTGGTGGAAGAGGACGTGTCCATCAAGACCCCTACCCAGACGGGCAAACTCTCTTTCTCGTCGCGGAAAGAGAGTATCTGCTGCGGCACCTTGTCTTCGGTAACGATGAAATCACCGCGCGACAGCCCCGGCACGGGATTCTCTTTCTTATCCAGCACGGTGACGGGCAGACGCACCTCGCGTATGTAGACTACGTCGCGGTCTGCGGCGTCGGGCGTGGGCGTCGGCTGCGGCCTCTGCTGCTGCTGTCCCTGCGTAGAGGGCGAAAGCAGGCCGGATAAGATTAGACAGCCGGCGGCTAAGGCTGCGGCGAACAGAAAATGGCGGACAAGAGGCTTCATGGCTCTATGGTGTTTATAGCTTCGGAAAATTTTCCCGTCTTGAGCGCGAGCGGCCTGAAAGTTCAACTCTCAGGCGGTTTTGATGCTTCAGACGCAAAGGGCAGTTGCCCTTCAAATACGGTTATGCAGGCGCTCGAAGCGTAGTATAGCAACCGCATACGAAAGCTCATAACCGTAAAGGTGCTCTAAGTTACTGCCGATTTTTCTCAAGCTCAGCGAGGAAATCTGCCAGAGGCGGGGGAAGCGGCGCGTCAAAGCGCATCCATTCTTTCGTGCGCGGGTGATGAAAGCCCAGTGTCTCCGCGTGAAGGAACTGGCGGCCCAGCGCCGTGATGCGCGCGCGAACACGCGTGTCGGGCACGGTCTTGTCACGGCCGCCCCCGTAGGTCTCGTCGCCCACGACCGGGTGCTTAAGCCATGCCAGGTGAACCCTTATCTGGTGCGTGCGTCCCGTCTTAATCTCAACGTCCAGGAGCGTGAAGCGGTCGAAGCGGCGGCGCACGCGATATAGAGAGAGCGCCGCGCGGCCCGCGCGCACGACACCCATGCGAGTGCGGTTCCGGGGGTCGCGCGCAAGCGGCTCCGCAATCTGGCCCTTGTCTTCCCTGAGGCGACCGTGAACCAGCGCGATGTAAGACTTGAAAACCGTCCGGGCGCGAAACTGGTCTTGAAGATTCTCGTGAGCGCTCTCCTGTTTAGCCACGACCAGGAGGCCGGAGGTGTCACGGTCAAGACGATGAACAATGCCGGGCCGCACCGTGCCGGAAAGCCGGGCGAGCTGCTGGAAATGAAAGGCGAGCGCGTTGGCGAGCGTTCCATTCGGCACGCCCGCAGCGGGATGCACCACGAGACCGGCCGCCTTGTTGACCACCACCAGCTCGTCGTCTTCGTAGACAATCTCTATGGGAATGTTTTCCGGCGCGAAGGTGGCTGAAGGCGGGGGCGTGAGCTCGACTTCTATCTCGTCCTGCGCACGCAGCTTGTAGGATGACTTGACAGCTTTGCCCATCACGAGCGCGTCGCCGTCTTCAATCAAGCGCTGGAGGCGCGCGCGGCTCCAACCCTCTATGCGGGCGGCCAGGTATGCGTCCAGCCGAACTCCCGCTTCCTCGTCCGCTACGCGGAACGCGAGCGTGGGAGCTTCCTGCTCCGTGATAGCGGCGTCTGTTTCCACTTTGATTGAATCTCTTCTTTCAGGCGCGCGCAGGCTTCGCCGCAGGCCCTACTTTTGTCGCGGCGCTCCCGCCGCCGTCGCCGCTTGCCTTGCGCCAGCGAAGAATGAGAATGACGAGGCCCGCGATACCGACTATAAGGCTAATCATCTGGGAGGTCGAAAGACCCGTGAGCGTAGTCAGACCGGCTATGTCGCCGCGAGGGTCGTCGCGCACGAACTCTATTAGAAAGCGGGCCGTACCATAGAGCACCGCGTAAAAGAGTATCACCTGTCCGCTAAAGCGCTTTCGGCGGTGAAGCCAGAGCAGGAAGAAGAAGAAAAGAAGCGTCGCGCCCGCTTCATAAAGCTGCGTCGGATGAAGGTGCTCGTCAATGGGAACTCCCGTTATCCTGTTGCCTAGCTCCGTGAAGCGAACTCCCCAGGGCAAACTCGTGGGCTTGCCCCAGCAGCACCCGGCCGAGAAGCATCCGAGCCTTCCGATTGACTGGCCGAGCGCTATGCCGGGAGCAAACGCGTCGGCGGTCTTCCACCACGGAAGCTTGTAATAGCGGGTCAGAAAGTAACCGGTCAGAATCGCGCCGATGAGGCCGCCGTAGAAGACTCCGCCTGAGCGCAGGAAGTCCAGCGAGAAAAGCTGCGAAGGATTCTCCCTGTAGGCCGGCTCCGTCCAGAGCATCAGAACCTTTGATCCCACCAGCGCCGCCAGCAGCATCCACAGGCCGAGGTCATAAATCCTCTCCCTCGGCAGCCCGTCGCGCATGGCCAGCCTGGCCGTTACTAAAAGCGCCACCAGAAACGCCAGCGCCAGAAGCACGCCATAAGTATTAACGGGAAAGCTGCCTATATGAAAAAGCTCCGGAAACATCTATTGAATTCTCAGCTCTTACTCTACGCCGTCGCCTTCAACCTTCAAGGCTTTCGCCGCCCCGGCCGCCTCGCGTTTCTCGCGCCGCTCCTGCTTGCCGGTTGCGAACATGTCGTAGACGAGCAGGAGCGCTCCCGTAGAGATACAGGCGTCGGCTACGTTAAAGACCGGCCAGTGAAAAGAGCGATAGTAGACCAGTATAAAATCGATCACGAAACCCAGACGCACGCGGTCTGTCAGATTGCCGAAAATC
>DASVVZ010000090.1:0-7025 GCA_036389875.1 Pyrinomonadaceae bacterium | reverse complement strand
GAATAATTCCCTTGAAGTTGACGCCGCCATTCAATACCAGATTGCCCGTCACAATCAGAAGACCCGCGCCTCCGTCCAGATTGCAGTTGCCATCAACGAAGGTGAAAGCGGGCTCATAGGGGCTAAGGCTCCCCGCGTTACCTGAAAGAGAGGTGAAGTAGCGGTCCTCCATCTTAGCTATCAGCTCCATCTTGTTGAGAAAAGCGCGCGCCGCATCTGCCGTTATTAGAAAGTCCGGCGTCTCGGACAACTCTGCTACAGAGATGCTGACGGCAGGTTTGCTGGGCTTGGATGGTGCTATGGCGATAACAGGAGCGATAAAGGGAACGGACGCAGAGTTGTAATCCATGATGCCGAGCTTCTTGGTGCTGGTATTAGGGCCGTCCTCCAGCGCGGTTGCCGCGACGTTCCTGTCGTGATAGCTGACGATGCAGGTCGGACGCTGTGCCAGCGCGCCGTACGCATCAACACCTGTATAAGTACTGGCGTTACTGTCGCCAAGGTTGAAGGTCATGTTCGAAGTCGTGTCGTCAGCGCCTCGTATCACGATCGGCGCGGGCACTGGGATGTCATAAGCCATCCTGCTGACGAACATGCGCAACTCTTTCTTAGCGCCCTTAGGCCCGTAGCCCGTGACTATGACCAGCAGGCGGTTAGGCTGCTCCGGTGCCACGATGTCCGGGTCGGGGTTAAACAGCTTGACGGCGAAGCTAGTGTTGGTGCCGAGAGAGACGCGCGAGTTAGCGCTTGTGTAGTCTCCGTTGACAGTGTATGAGAGCCAGCGCGAAAGGCGCGGGTCGGCAGAAGGATCGCCAGACCTGTTCGAATAGTAGTTGGTGTCCAGCGTGATGGCCTTGCGGAAATCCAATGTGAAAGTGCCTGAAGGATTTGCCGTGCCATTGCCGCGCAGTATGTTGAGCGTCTGCTGTAGCCCCGCTTCTGCCGCGTAGTAAGCCTGCGATTCGGCCGTGGAGTCTATGGCGTTAGTGGCCGACAGCGATGTCGTCAGCACCAGAGCACCTGCGGCAACCAGCAATAGCATGGAGACCAGCAAAGAGGTCAGAAGCGCAGCGCCTCGCTCGGCGCGCCGCTTCTCGTATGCCTTGGGCATGCTGGAAATTGTCTGCATAGAAAGTATTCCTCGCGCTTTTTTTGTATCCGGCCGCCTGTGTCAGTAACGGCCCAGCATTAACGGCGAATTACGCAACGTCACGTCCGAAGTCAACTGCATCTGCGCCGCGGGCTGATTGCCTACTGCATCCAGCGTCACGCTGACGGTTATGGTCACGCGCCCCGTGTTTGTGGTCGGCACGGTGTTGGGCCCGCTTGTGACCAGCGTCCCGGCGGAGTTGTAGGAGTAGTCGTAGTACTGAAGCTGAAGCGAGTTGATGCGGCTCGCCAGAGAGACAGTGGTAGGGCTGGCCGCCGGGTCGTAGCGCACTATGGCGTTGCCGTTCTGAAAGACGTACATCACGTCCTCGTCCTGCCCGTCCGTCGCGTTGCTATTGACGTTCAGAACATTCGAGCGAACTCGTATGGCCTCCTGGCCCGAGTCGGCTATGACTATGCCGTTGTAGTCCATGCCGAAGCCCGAGTTGGCTATGTCGCGCGACATGATGTTGAGCGCGCGTTGCGCATCGGCCAGCGCGTCCGATTTCTGGTTCTCGCGCACGCGAATCTTGAGCGAGCTGGAAAGAAGCGTCGTCGCGGCAGTCATCACTATCAGCGTCACTGTCATTGCAATCATCAGCTCGATTATCGAAAACCCGGCCTCGGGCCCTGTGCTCCGTTCCTTTGTGTACTTTCTCTCGACTCTCATTTTGTAAGTTCTCCGCCTCTGCTGGACGATTAAAGCTAATTCATACGGGTGCGCTGCGTGATGAGGGTCACGGCGCTGATAGTGGAGTTGGCCGCCCATGTGGGGCCGCCCCTGCCCGGCGTAACCGTAATCGTGATGCCCTTCAAAGTAGACGTTGTGTCCGTGTCTACGGCGGCGTCGCTGGGGTCGTCGTCAATAACGGTCGTGACGGTGTAGGGCCGCCCGTCCGTCCCTGTGACGCTCGTGGTGGTAGTCCCCGCCGCCAGAATCGCGTCCGTCTTGGAAACACCATTCACGGGAGCGTTAAACTTGGCGGCGCGCAGCTGCTCTAGCTTCTGCTGCGCTATGGCGATCGCCTGTAGCCGGTTGTTGCCGCCCGCGTTGTAGTTGACCGAGTACATGAAAACCGACACCACGCCGAGCGAGGCAATCATCACGACCATAAAGGCAATCACAGTCTCAAGCAGCGTAAAGCCGCGCTCCGTTTTCATTCCGGCGCTTCTACTTTCGTCGCTGATGAGAGGTTCTACTTTCTGTTTCAGCATCTTCGGACTCCATCCTTAATAGCCGTTGTATGACGAATTGGTATTTGTCTCTGACTTGACGTTTGTGTTCGGGTTGATGGTGCTGCGGCTGGGCGTTGTGACGGTGACGGCTGTGCCGACCGACGCGTCGCCCATGCTCGTCAGGTTGAGCACGGTCGGAGAGCTGCCGTTGTTTACAGTGTTGGCTATGGTGAACACGGGCGTCACGGCAGTCCCGTCGGATTGAGTGGAGGTCGCGCGCCCGCGCCAGTCAAACCGCGTCGTTAAAGGCAGCGAGATCGAGCCCATGCTGAACTGAACCAGATTGCCCGAGGGAATCGTGACGGTGCGCACTTCACTGCTGGACTTTGTGCCGTCGTAGTTGAAGTCCATCGCTATCTGATAAGAGTTGGCGGCCGTAATCGTGACGGTGGCCTGGTCTGTCGTAGAGGTCGCGTGGCGGCGTATGGAGTCCAGCCTCGCCTTTTCCAGATAGCCTTTGAACTCCCTGATTGTGTTCTCGCGGCGCATATTCAGCTGCGCGCTGGAGATGCTCATTGTCGCCATGGCAGAGATGATGCCGACGATGGCTACTACGACGAGCAGTTGAATGGTGCTGAAGCCACGCTCTCCGCGCCTGAGCACAATCACGTCGCCTTCCGGTTTGCTGTTCATCTAATGACTCCCGTAAATAGAGCTCATCCGGTCTTGATTCCAACAAGGGGTGAAAGCCTCACGCCCTGTCCGCACTGGCGTATCAATGGCAAGAGCCATGCCGCCGGAGTTTTCACGATAATTCGCGGCCTGGCTCACTCATAGGAGGCGAGCGTGGCTCTTCCTGCGTAACCTTCAGTAACAGGTCAGGGAAATCCATTTCACACATCAAGAGGAAGAGAAGCGCACCCCCGGGGGACGCACGCGCGTTACATAGTCCCGTCACCTTAAGAAACAGTTTGCGAGCCCTAGGGGCCGTGACAGGCGCACCTGTACGGATGGCCCGGGCCTGTGTCGCCTGCCGAAACATTAAGGATTATGGCTGCGCGGGCAACGGGCAAAGGCGTCGGCTCAGGGTTTGCAGTGGCATCGGGCAGTGTCGGGCCCAGTCTCTGTTCTGTAGAGGCCCTGCCCGGTTGACACGCAGGATTGCAGAAGGAGCGCAACGGGTCGCGCATTAAGCGATAAGAAAAAGCGCTCGACGTTAAAGGGAAGTGATGCGGCATCCCCCTGGCGGCGAGTGATCGCTTTTGACGGCTAAGCTCCCAGGCAGTCTTCTCGGGCTCGTCCCCGTGTGTTGCGGTGCCGCACGCCGCGACATCGCGTGGGACGGAAAGCGCCCCGGCGACACTCAGGCCGTCGGGGCGCGTTTCTTAGAAGCAGGGGCCTGAGGCCGCCAGTTCAGAGATTATTAAGAGTCTTTCTTTCGACTCAACCTCTGAACTGGCGGCCTCAGGCCCCTGCTTCTTTTGTCTTGCATTTGGCCTTGCATCACGCGTACTCTGCGGCTTTCAAGCTTTCATTGAATTGCCGCCGGTTGATTGATGCGCAAACAGGGTTCTCTCTCATCTTTGCTGATGTCGGCAACACGCGTCTCCTTCTCGCGCTTTCTGGCGGCAGCAGCGATTCTTCACCTCTCGTTTGCTATTACGCTGGCCGTTGCGGGCCGCTACGGGCTCCTGCCAAACAACCTGGATAGAAACGGCATCGGAATCTCTTTCGCGGCGGATTCCAGGGATTACCTCAATTACTGTAGATGGCTGGTGAATGAACTTGAGAGCGCGGGCCCGTCGGCCTGGCTTAAAGCCGAGCTGGGGCTTCACGTCAAGCTTTATTCGCTCTCTTACGTCGTCGCGTCGCCCCTCTTCGGCTACACAATTCTGGGCGCAGAGCCGCTTAACCTCATCTATTATCTTCTCATCCTGAGTCTGGTCTATAAGCTCTGTCAGGAGCTGTTCAATCACGAAGCCGGAATACTGGCGGCAGCGATGGCTGCGCTCTGGCCGTCCATGCTGCTGCACACCACGCAGCTTTTAAGAGACCCGCTCTTCCTCATACTGTTTCTGACAATCATACTCATCTCGGCAAGCTGGCTGACCAGGGCTTATGCGTGGTGGCGAGGGCTGCTGGCAGGAGTGGCCGGAGGCCTTGCGAGCGCCCTAGTCTGGCTCGTGCGAAGCCAGATGTGGGAGGTCATGCTCTGTGCGGCTCTCATCGGAGCGGCCTTCCTCATCATTCGACAGTTTCGGGAGCGAAGGTGGCTTGCGGGAAACTCAATCGGCGCTCTTCTGCTATGCGCATTTATGGCCGGGGCTCCGGCTGTGGGTAAAGCCTTCAATATTTACAGCTACCCGGGAGAGCAGGTTGCGTCTGCCGGGCGAGCCGGGACGAGCGCCGATGCTTCCGCAGAAAACGGCCAGGCCACGGGTGCCCGCCCGATTCTGCCGCCCGGAAGCCCACTGCCTGCCAGGATAGGCTTTCTGCGCCACAAGTTCCTCTTCCTCTATCAGGGCGCAGGGTCGAACATTGATACGGGCGTGGAGTTCCGCAGCTTCACGGACATACTGCTTTATCTGCCCAGGGCCTTGATGATAGGACTCTTCGCTCCGTTCCCCGACATGTGGTTCACAAGCGGCACGCAGGTGGGGCTTGAGGGCAGACTGCTCAGCGGCTTCGAGACCTTTCTCGTCTACCTGATTGAAATCCTGGCGGCCATAGCCGTCTGGCGACATCGCAGGAGCCTGCGGCCCTGGCTGCTGTTGATGATTATCCTGATGGGGGCGGCGGCGCTTGGCCTGGTGGTGGCCAACGTGGCCGCGCTTTACAGAATGCGCTTCGGCTTCTGGCTGCTCCTGATCGTTCTCGGCGCGGAAGGCTTGAGATACCTCACCCGTTTGCGCTCGCCCGGCAAAAAATCAGAGGTTAATCAGTAGAGGCGCGCGCGCGCCGGACTGTCTTCCAGAGCAGGGGCGTGAAGACCAGAAGCGCAAGCGCGACAGCGGCCGGTTGAGGGGCTTCAAGCAGGAGGGCTCCCAGCCCGCAGCCGAAGGCCACGGCGCCCGCCAGGAAGGGAACGATTAAAGTCTTCAGAGGAAAGCCCATGCCTATGCCGCGCGAGAGCAGTAAGCAGAGCAGGGCAAGCAGAGCGTCCGTCGCCACCTTGGCAAACGCCGTCCCCACGTAGCTCCAATGAATCGTGAAGTAGACGAGCATGAAGAGGCGCGGCAAAAACGTCAGCCCCAGCAGATAGATGATGAGCTTGTTCCTGTCCGAGCCGGTCACGGCCGAGATGATGGGGATGCTGATAGCAGAGCAGAGCAGGCTCGGCGTCATGAAGAAGAGGGCGGGTGCGGCCAGAGAGAATTTGTGCCCGAACAGTAGATGCACGATCATCGTCGGGGCCAGCATTATTATGACGACGACCATCGCCGAGAAGAGGCCGTAAGTCCACATCATGGCCCGGTTGAAATTCCTGCTCTGCTCATCTCCGCGAAGCGCGATTCGGGTTGCAGCCGGAACCAGCAGGTACGCCACGTTGGTCGGAATCCTCAGCACCGCGTGGATGATCGCAACAGCGGAAAAGTAGGAACCGCTAACCTCCGGGGCCATGTAGATGGCTGCCACCCAGCGGTCTGACCAGGCCGAAAAGATTGTAAAGAACATGAAGGTGGCGGACGGAGCCACGTCCCTCATAACCGGCCTGATTCGACGCAGGGAGGGAGTACTGACAAGACGGTCGTGCAAGAGCTTGAAGATTGCAACCAGACCGGAGCAGACGTAGGAAGTCGCCACGGCTCCCCACAGGGGCAAAGGAAAAACGGTGACGCTCAGGGCTATGTAGAGCATCATCATCAGGGGGCCGGAGACGGCTATGGCTATGACGGAGCGGGGGCGAAACAGGCCGGAATAGATTCCCTGTATGCCTTCGGAGAGCATGGCAAACAGGAGTACGGGCGCGTAGGCTATGGCGAAGCCGCGACTGATCGTCAGTTTCAGCAGGTCGTCAAGCAGCGGCAGACCGATTATCATCCCCGCTCCGCAGACTATGGCGATAATCGTGATAAGGAGCAGCACGGCCGCCGCCGAATGGCGCAGCTCCTCGTGCCGTCCCTGCTCCTCCATGCTCGCCACATGCTTTGAGAGCGCCAGCGGAAGGCCGCACGAAAAGAGAATCGCCGCGACGTAGACCAGCATGTTGGAGGTGAAGAAGACCGCGTAGCCTGAGGGGCCGCTCGTGCGCGCCACCGTGATGTTGACGAGCGTGCTGATGGCCATGGTGAGCGCAGAGCCCGCCCCCGTCAGAGAGATAACGGATGCCAGGCGGCGCGGACGCCTGGTGGCTGGAAATGTCTTTGATGAACTGGCGGATTCCGCCTCTCTGTCGGCTGGCAATGAGGATGGCTGTTCCGTTTCCAACAATTCTAGTGGCCCTTAAGTTTTAACTTAGCTTTCGGAACTCCTGAGACCGGCTCGCTTCAAAGCAGTCGCCCGGCCCTTGAGTCCGGGAGTGAGCGCCTCCCTTGAAGCCAAAATATCTATATGGATTTTTAGACTCGGCGGAACGGCTGAAGACGAAGAGTACAGGACGGCGACGCGTGAAAGCAACTCCGGCGCGGGGCCGACTCTGGGAGCCGCGCGACCGCGCCGGAGCTAGATTGTCTCTGCCTATCTGGTTCCGGGCTCGTACT
>DASVVZ010000089.1:0-10737 GCA_036389875.1 Pyrinomonadaceae bacterium | reverse complement strand
CGAAATGCGGGGAGTCCAGCTCCAGGTCGTTTCGTCCAGTTTGCCGTTGGCGTAATAGCCTCTGTGCTCCTGCGTCGTAATCTGAATTGAAGTCCTGTCAATCGTAGGCTCGGCAGCCGTTGTTTTTACCTCCGAGGCGTGCCTTGCGCACATGGGAAGCGCGCCCGCCATTAGCAAGAGCAGGACGGCCGCACAGTTTTTAAGTTCGCTCATCAGTTCACTCCTTACAGATTGAAAAAATTGATTTAGGGATGCTCAGGTTGGCGGCCCCATCTTCAACGCGCCGGGAAGAGACTTTGACTCAGGTGATGCGTCTCTTCCCGGCGGCTTTAGAGCCCGAAGGCGGTCAACGTGTAGACTTGAGAATTATCAGGGCTGGCCGAAGCGTTTCCTGTATTCTTCGGAGTAAATGAACCCGAATATCAGGTGGTGATAATCCCTCACTCCTATGTCGGGCCTGCCTCTGGTTGCGCCCCCGTTGGTGAAGACGTAAACCCATTCGTTCCACCCTGTCAGTTGCGGGTCGCCAAGGTCAGGGTCGCGTCTCAAGTAACCGAAGTACTGCATGGTGACAAAGCCCCGCTCGAAGTACCTGTCGTAGACATCCTTCTGCTCGACAAACGCCTTGAGGGTTTGCCCCACTGTGAAGTCACCGCTCAATCGCTTGTTGATTAACTCGGCTCTGCCATACTGAGTGGGCTGGCCCGGCTGAGTAGTCGCCGTGGCAGGTAAGGTGATGCCTGCCGCCTGCTCTAGCCTGAGAATCAGCTCGGCAGCCTGAGCCGTCGAGAGCGTCCCTGCGAATCGATTGGTAAACTCGGCCTTCTGGCTGAACTGTTGCAGGTAGTCATGAAGGTTCTGCTCCTGCACATTCGCAGGCAGTCCGAACCCGCTCAAGGTAGCCATATCGGGAATGAACTCGCTATAGCGAGGAAGTCTATTCATAGCGACCTCATAAAGCCTGTAGATCAGGTATCCGCGGTCAGTAAACTCTGGGCTGGCGAAGAAGCCGTGCGAGACGTGCGCTCTGTCGCAGTTCTTCGGCGCGCCTAAGAAGCCCTGCTGAGAGCCGCAGTTGTTGAGAACATTCCTCCAGTCCGTAAAGCCATTAGCATCCGGCTCGCGCCCCAGGAAATCCAGATAGTTCTGGCGCACAAAGAAGGAGCTGGACAGGTAGGGATTGTTTACACCCGTCGTCGCAACGCCGCTATCAGTAATGGTGATGGCGGCCTGTTTTGTCCCGAGGCTGGCGCCCAGGGGATTTTGTAGCGTGATGTTGAAGCTCTCCTGGCCTTCAACATACCCGTCCGCGATGATGGGGATGTAGATGGTCTTAGTTAGTTCTCCGGGGGCGAACCTGAGAGTGCCAGCCGCCGTAGTGTAGTCGCAGCGCTGCGAGGCTTTGCCCGTCATCTGATTGCATTCGTCGCCGCCCGCCTGGTCGGAGGTGAGGTACTGAACCGTGACCGGCCCTGAGGAATCTCCTGCGCGCGTGACGTTTACGGTTAATGAAGTAAAGCCCTGCTCTGTGTTGATTATCCCTTCGTTGATGGTATAGCTGCTGGAATCCAGTCCCACGGTCGCGGGCACAACGATCAGCTTCCCGGTGAAGTTGACGG
This sequence comes from Pyrinomonadaceae bacterium, assembly GCA_036389875.1. GTDB lineage: Bacteria > Acidobacteriota > Blastocatellia > Pyrinomonadales > Pyrinomonadaceae > JACVRN01. Next base: position 9,118 of record DASVVZ010000089.1, on the reverse strand, counting down.
ACTCATTTCCGCCCAGCTTGTTTATGCTCTGTGTTGCGGGTGTAAAGTCGTAGCCGCTCTTTGCGGGCGTCAGCGTATAATTTTCGCTCGCCAGGAGACCCGTGAAACTGTAAGTGCCGTTTCCGTCAGTCGTGGCGCTGGCCTGTGAGCTGCCCGTCAGGGCTATGCTCACGCCTCCGATGCCTTTACCGGCTTCGTCCAGGACTGTACCGCCAATAGTGTAGCGAGGCCTCTCCGCGCTGAAGTTGACGTTCGTGTGCGTTGCCTCCATGTTGTTGAAGGTCTGGCTTTGCGGCGTGAAGCTGTATGGGGTTAGAGACGGCGTGACCGTGTAATTGCCGCCGGCCGGGAGCCCGTCAAAGCCGTACTGACCATTTCCGTCGGTCGTAACGGTCTTCACCTGCGTTCCCGTGAGACTGACCACTACGTTGGCGATGCCCTGTGTGCCTTCTGTGACGCGGCCGGTAATGCCGATGGTCTGTGCTGGTACGGCCGTGAAGTCAAACTTCTCGTTAGCCGAGAGATTGTTGAAAGCCTTGTTCTGAGGCGTGAAGGCGTAGCCGGAGAGCGCGGGCGTGACCGTGTAGTTACCGCCAGCCGTCAGGTTGCCGAAGAAATAGTTGCCGTTAAGGTCAGTGGTCGCCTGCGCGTTGCCGCTGCCGGAAAGTGAGACCACAACGCCCGGAATAGGAATATTGTTCTCATTAAGAACCTGCCCGCCGATGGAATAAGTCACGCCCTGGCCTGTAAATTCCAGCTGCACGTTTCCACTCAGGTTGTCGAAAGTGTGGCTGGGCGGCGTAAAGCTGAAATTTGTCTTGGAGGGCGTAACCGTGTAGGTGCCGCCGGCAGCCAGAGCGCCAAAATTGTAGTTGCCCTGTGCGTCCGTAGTGATAGTGGCCGTCTGCGCGCCCGAAAGCGTCATGGTGACGCCGAAGATTCCATTGTAACCGGCATCCATGACGCGGCCGCTGATGCTGTGTAACAGTTGCGTTCCTGTGAATGCAATTTGTTGATTCCCGCTCAGGTTGTTGAAGGTCTTCTCGGCGGGGTCAAATGACCAGCCTTGATAGGCTGGCGTTAGAGTGTAGTTTTTCTCCGGGGAGAGGTTCTCGAACGTTATGATGCCGCTGCTGTCTTTCACCTGGTTCACGACAATCAGGCTTCCGTTTGAAGCCAAGGTCACGGTCGCGCCTACGAGTCCGGAGCCAGCCTCGTTCTTGAGGCTCACCGTAATTGAATAGAGGTTCTGTATGGCCTGAAAACTGGCTAATGTGCTTCCGCCCAAACTCGCGTAGGTGCGTGACTGCGGGCTGAAGGTGTAGTTGGCCTTCGCGGGCGTCACCGTATAGTTGCCTTTAGCCAGCAGGCCGCTGAAAAAGTAGTTTCCGGACGCGTCGGTCGTCGTTGTCCCTTCCTGAGAGCCGCTCAAGGTAACGGTGACTCCGCTCAGCGGAGAGCTGTTGCTCGTAATGATTTGACCGGAAATCGTGTAGCGCTTAAGGGAGCCTGTGAAATCCGCCGTGGTGATGTCGCCGCTCAGGCTGTTATAGCTCCTGTTTTGAGGCGTAAAGTCGTAATCCGGGACCGAGACCGTGACGACGTAATCGCCTTCGGCCCTCAAGCTGTTAATCTTATATTTTCCGTTGCTGCTGGTGGCGGTATCGCTGGAGAAACCGTTTCCTTCCACGTGTACGGAAACGTCGCTCAAGGGCTTGCCGTCGCTGTCCGTGACGGTGCCGGAAATGGAGTAGCTCACGAGCTCGCCCGTGAAGTCGTTGTCGGGCGAGTCGCCCGTCAGATTCAAAACATTTCTTTCGGACGGTATAAAGATGCGGTTGGCCTTAGAGGCTGTAAGCTTGTAGTCGCGTGTGGCCGGAAGATTCGTGAACGCGTATTTACCATTGCTGTCCGAGATTGCCTCGGCCGTCTTGGCCCCGCTCAATTTAACGGTCGCTCCGGCCAATGCCTGCTGGTTCTGATCTACGACCTTCCCGCTGATGGAGTAATTGACCAGCGAGCCCGTAAAGTCCGCTCCCGTTTGGTCTCCGCTGACGTTCTGGAAGTTAAGGCTCGCGGGCGTAAAGCTGTAGTAGGTGAGCGAGGGCGTGACCGTGTAGTTGCCCTTCGCACGCACATACAGCTCATAATCGCCGTTCTGGTCGGTCAGGGCCGGGCTCACGTTGACGCCTTCGAGCGTCACCAACACGTTGGAGAGCGCCTTGCCGTCCGCATCCTTTATGCGCCCCTTTATCTTGTAGATTTTAAGCTCGGCCGTGAAGTCTGCGCTCTCGCTCGCCTGTAACTTGTTAAAGCTCTTACTGGCCGGGCTGAAGCTGTAATCGGTCTTCGACGGTGTCACGGTGTAGTTTCCGTCCAGCGCCAGGTCGTTGAAAGAGTAGAAACCGTTTCCATCGGTCGTTGCCGTAGCCTGCTGCGTGCCGCCCAGGTCTATGGTAACGCCCGCGAGCATCTGATTATTGTCGTCCCTGACATAACCGCTTATGCTGTATGTATCCTGTTTGCCCGTGAAATCCACTGTCAGGTTCATGTTCAGACTGCCGAAGCTGAAGCTCGAAGGCATGAATGAGTAGAACTGTTTCGAGGGAGTGATGGTGTAATTCCCTCCGGCCTTGAGCGTGAAACTGTAAAAGCCGTTACCATCTGTTGTCGTATTCACCAAAAAGCCCTTGTCTTCGGCCGTGATGACCACGCCGCTCATAGGCGTCTGCCCCTCTTTGATTGTGCCGCTGATGGTATGGGTGATGATAGTGCCCGTGAAATTGATAATCTGATTGGAAGAGAGGCCGAGCAGGCTCGCGCTCTGCGGATTGAAGCTGTAGCCCGCATCCGTAGGAGTAACCGTGTAGCTGCCGTCAAAGAGGTTGTTGAAAGTGTAGTTGCCGTTGCCATCCGTCGTCGTTGTGGCGAACTGTGTGCCCGTCAGCATCACAGTGACATTGGCGATTGGGTTTGCGCCGTCCGTCAGTTTCCCGCTAATCGAATAAGAGGTCTCCGGCCTGAATTCAGGCTCGCCGTCCGTAGCAGAGTTGTAGGTCAGCCGTTTCTGCTCGGTGCCGTCCGAGTTCATGACGTAGACTTCGCCGTTGCTGTCGCGCGAGCTGCGGAACACAATCTGTGACCCGTCCGCAGACCAGCCCGGCGAAACGTCGTGCGACGAATTATTCGAGACGTTCTTCTGATTCTTGCCGTCTGCGTCTATGACATAGATTTCAGCATTGCCGTCGCGCAAAGAGACGAAGGCCAGTTTCGTCCCGTCGGGCGACCATGCAGGCAGGTAGTTGTCCGCAGACCCTGTTGTTAATCGAGTCTCGCCGCTGCCGTCCGCATTGATGAGGTAGATTTCATTGTGCCCGTCGCGCGTGCTTTGAAAAGCTATCTTCGTCCCGCCCGGCGACCATGCCGGATTTATGTCATCGGAGCTGTTATTGGTCAGGCGCGTTTGATTCTTGCCGTCTGCGTCCATGACATAAATCTCGGGGTTGCCGTCTCTGTCCGAGTTAAACGCGATGCGGGAGCCGTCATGCGACCACGAAGGATTATTGTCCGTAGCATTGTCGTTTGTAAGGCGGGTCTGATTCGTCCCGTCCGCCTTCATAGAGTAAATTTCAGATTGGCCGTCGCGAGTAGAGTGAAAAGCTATCTTCTCACCGTCACGCGACCATGCGGGCGCTTCGTCCGTCTCAGGGTTGTTCGTCAGATTCACAGGTGAAGAGCCGTCGCCGTACATCACGTAGATTTCTTCATTGCCGTCCCTGTTGGTCTTGAATGCTATTCTGGAGCTGACCGTCACCATGCCCCAGTTAGGGCCGTAATCTCCATCCTTACCCGCGTTGCTGGTCAGCTGAATCTGGTTAGAGCCGTCCGAATTCATCAGGTAGATGTTGTTGTTGCCGCTTCTACCCGAAGTAAAAGCGATCTTGGAGCCGTCAGGAGACCACGCGACAGAACCATCGTTATTGTTGGTTAGCTGCTTGGCGCCGGTGCCGTCCGGGTTAATGGTGTAAATGCCCTGCGTGCCGGTGGCGTTGCTGGAGTAGGCTATTTTGGCACCGTCAGGCGACCAGACCGGGTCGAACTTGGCGCTGTTTTCGTTCGTCAACCTTGTCTGGCCGGAGCCGTCTGCATTCATTGCATAGATTTCGCTGTGACCATCCCTGAGCGACATGAAGACTATCTTCTTGCCGTCAGGCGACCATGCGGGGCTCTGATCCGCCCCTGCGGTGCTGGTGAGACGCGTCTCGCCGGTACCGTTCGCATTCATGACGTAGATGTCCAGGTTGTTATTGTTGTCGAACTTCGAGAAGACTATCTTCTTGCCGTCAGGCGACCACTTGGGCGTGAACTCGCTGTCCGAATTGTTAGTCAGCCTTGTCTGGTCAGAGCCGTCGGCATTCATGGTGTAGATTTCAAACTGGCCATTGTTACGAGCGCTGACGAAGATAATCTTTGAGCCGTCGGGCGAAAATGATGGTTCTGTATCCTGAAGAGCGCTGTCGGTAAGCCTGGTCTGGTCGCTCCCGTCAGCGTTCATCACGTACACGTCCAGGTTGTTGTTTCTTGTGCTGCTGAAAACTATCTTTCCGTTTGCGCGCGTGGGCTGCCAGTCAGGGTTATCGTCAATCGCTCCGTCATTAGTTCGGTTGACCTGGGCGGAGCCGTCCGAGTTCATGACGAAAATCTCTTTATCTCCAGTACGCGCACTTGTGAAAGTAATCTTCGTGGCGTCAGGTGAGAAAGCGGGGTCTGAATCCTCTGCGCCGTCGGTCGTCAGGCGCGTCTGGTTCGTGCCGTCCGAGTTCATGACGTAGATTTCTTCGTTACCGTCACGATTGCTCTGGAAGGCTATTCGTTTGCCGTCAGCAGACCAGTTGGGCGAGAAGTCATTTCCGACATTGTTGGTGAGCCTCTTTCTACTGGTCCCATCCGTGTTCGCCACATAAATATCGTAGTTACCCTCGGAGCCGGAGAAGGCTATCTTTGTCCCGTCCGGCGACCATGAAGGAGTGCCGTACACGCCTATGCCAATCATCAGGTTGGTTTCTCCAGTACCATCGGCATTAACCACAAACAGGTAGGGGCTCCTGACGAAAGCAACCTTCTTGCCGTCGGGCGACCACGCAGGCGAGCCATCCCAGTTATGGTCTTGCGACAACTGTGTCTGGTTAGAGCCGTCCGCGTTCATCACAAAGATTGTGCTGTCGCCCAGCTTGCCGCTGCGGAAAGCTATCTTCTGGCCGTCGGGCGACCATGCAGGGCTGTCGCCCCCATCAGAGGTCAGCTTTGTTACGTTCGAGCCGTCCGCGTTCATCGTGTAGATTTGCGTTATGCCGTCGCGACTGCTTGCGAACGCTATCTTGCCGTTGCCCTTCGGCGAAGGCTTGTAGCCGGAAGACCCGGCCGTGACATTAGAAGTGGATCGGGGGGCGTCGCCTGAAGCGCTGCCGTCGGCCCTGGCCGCGTTGCTCGTGCGCCAGGCTCCTGCCAGATTCGCGCTCCCGCTATGAAAAGCGTAGCCGGCGATGGCTGCGACAGGCGCAAGCGCCAGGATTAAGAGGACGGTGACAAAGGGACTACGGCGTGCAGGGGATTGCGATCTCATTAAGGGTCTCCTGAAAATAGCTTTATGAATTGGAAGGCGAACAGATTCTTCCGTAACATTATTGAATGATGTAGAAGGCTAGGGGATATTACTGCCCTTACAAAAAATCTAAGGCCCTTGTGTTTCGTCACAAGGGCCTTAGATTCAAATGTCAACACTCTCTTTACCTGTAAGCGGAAGAAGGTGCGCTGCTCCCGTAGCCGGTAGTGACGCGCGGCCCGCTTACCTGCGTGTTGCCGCGGAATGACCAGCACCTCACACGCCATTGCTCTATGACGCGGTCGGTCGTGTATGTCTGAGTACACATCACCGTCGCCGTGCGAAATTCTTCCGGCGTGTCCAGGTATTTACCGCCCGCCCCGTAGACGTTCGTGCCGCCGCGATAGGTTTCATTGAAGAATTTCAATCGGTCTCCGGCCAGCAGGCTCGTGTATGGACGCCACTTGGCTTCCTCCGCGGCCCTCTCTTTTTCAACTTCGGCATTCGCCTGAGATAAAAAAGGCGCGATCATCCGTTTAATCTCCGCCACAGTCGCAGGCTTAACCACGCCTATGCCGGGGACTATGAACGAGTCCGGCACATTGGCGGCCGCGGCCTTAATCATGGACTTCTGCAAATCTTCGGCACTGGATTTGGCGAGACTCGACGCGTCCGGTACGCCCTTGCGCGCCTCTTCAATCCAGGTCACCGTCTTGAAATACTCCTGCGCCAAATCTTCCACGAGCGGAGCCCATTCCATATACTGCCTGACCTTTTCTCTCATCTCGTCGTAGGCCGGCCTGGCGGCCGCAAGCTCTGGATTCGTGCGCCAGTCCTCGTCCGCGCCGTTCATGTAGGAGAGGGCGCCGCCGGATGCGCTCTGGGCGGCGTCTATCTCACCCTTGTCCCAGTTCTCGAAGAAATCCTTGAAGGCATCTTTGGCGCGCCCGAAAAGGGTCACGGCGCTTCCGGAATCGCTGTAGTCCCTTTTCTCTGTACATCCCGGCAGGTCTTGCCAGCGATGAGTTCGATTGAAAGCCTCTACGCTTCCGCAGATAGGCTCGCTCTGCGCGGCGGCAGTCGCCAGGGCCACCAGCATAATTGCCAAAATCAACAGGGTGCCTGAAAGTAACCAGCGTGCAATCATCTCGCGAAACTCCTTTAATGGGGCGTAATTTCCACTCACAAGGGGAAATGACGCACAGAGAGTTCCGATATTACCGGGGCGGGCGGAAAATTTTTCGGGAATCAGAAATCATGGAAAGTCGCAGGTGTTTTCGTAAAGAATGGGTTCCGGGCTATAATCTCCACGCTCTTCAGCTACGAGGGCGTGTACTGCCCTTTCTTATAGTTTGCACTTACCATAGTGCAGTCATCGATTCAGCATCTTTCAGGTTTCTTCCACATGGGTCTAATCATGTTATTCAAACAAACTGTGCTCCGCTGCCTGCTGGCCTGCGCTCTTATTTCAACTGCATCGATTCATCTTTACGCGGCCCCGTCTGTGCAGGACGCGGACGAAACGGCACTGAGGAATCTGGTGACCCGGTATTTTGAGGCCTACGTGCGCAAGGAGATGGAGAACGTCAGGGCCATCTGGAGCGAGGAATCCCCGAACGCGGCGGCCAGCCTTAAATATCTGGAGCGCATTTTTACAGGCTCAGGCACTATAGAACTCTCAAGCCTCAACGTAGTCTCGGTGAAAGTTAGCGGTGATAAGGCCGTAGTGCGCGTCGGCCTTGAGATGAACGTGCCGCAGGCGAAAACGGGCCGCCCCCTGCCGGGATTTGGGAGGATGAATCGGTCGTTGCAGTTTGTCAGAGCGCAGGGCGCCTGGAAACTCTGGCGCGAAGCCTCCTACGAAGAGGAGGTGGCGGCAAAGCTTGCCGACGCCCGAACCGGCGCAGAGCGGGAGCAATTGCTCGCGCAGGAAAACGGCCTCGTGATGGCGGAACTGGCGCGAACGTTGAACGCGCAGGGGATGCGGCTGGACGCCGAGGGAGATTTCCCTCGCGCCCTTGAAGTTTTCCGCCTCGCGCTCAAGCTGATAGAGCAGGCGGATTTCAAGCCGGGCATAATCAGGGTGCTCAATAACATAGGGGACACGCTACGCCGTCTTGGCGATTACACGGAATCGCTCAGTTATCTACAGCGAAGCCTCGCGCTCGCGCGCGAAATTGATGACAGGGAGCTGGTCGGGATAGCGCACGTCAACATGGGAAATCTCTATTTCCTGTGGGGAGACTACGCGCAGGCGCTGGACTCTATCAACCGGGGCTTGCAGATTGGCGAAGCCCTCAAGAACAAAGTTCTGATGGCCAATTCGCTGAATAACATTGCTAACATCTACACCGTGCAGGGAAACGACGAACTGGCGCTTGAGTATCTGGAAAAGAGCCTTCCTCTCAAACAGGAACTCAACGACAAGGTGGGTCTGGGAAGGTCGCTCAGTAATATTGGCCAGATACATTCGCGTAGGGGCGATTACAACCGAGCGCTGGAATACTTCAGGCGCAGCTTGGCACTTAAAGAGGAAGCCAATAACAGGGCCGATGCCGCCCCGACCTACAACAACATCGGCATGGTCAATCAGGCGCAGGGGAATTTCACAGAGGCCCTGGAGAATTTTAACAGGGCGCTCACCATCAGCGAGGCGGTTGGTGATAAGAATACGATGGTGGATTCTCTCTACGCCATAGCGCTCGTGGAAAAGCTACAGGGTAAGTACCAGCAGTCGCTTCAGACGGCCGAGAGAGCCAGGCTGTTGGCCCAGCAGCTCAACGAGCCGGAGAGCCTGTGGGAGCTGAACACCCTTATGGGAGAAGACTACCGCGCCCTTAACCAAACGGACAAGGCGCGCAGCAGCTTCGAGCAGGCTATAGCTTTGATAGAGGGCCTGCGCTCTCATGTAGCGGGCGGCGAGCAGGAGCAGCAGCGATTCTTCGAGAAGAAGATTTCGCCCTACAGGGAGATGATAAAACTGCTCGTCGCAGAAAAGAAGATGGACGAGGCTCTCTCCTACGCCGAGCGCGCCAAGGCGCGTGTCCTGGTTGATGTTCTGCAAAGCGGTCGCGTCAATATCACCAAGTCCATGCGGCCCGAGGAGAGAGCCCGCGAGCAGGGATTGTTAAGCGAGATGGCCACGCTCAACGCTCAGATAATGCGCGAGGAAGGAGCAAGGCAGCCTGACGCGTCGCGTCTGAAAGACCTCAAGACGCGTCTACAGAAGGTACGGCTTGACAGGGAAGCCTTCGAGGCCAACCTCTACGCCGCGCGCCCGGAGCTGAAGATTCAGCGCGGCCAATTCCAACCCATCAGAACGGAAGAGATGCGCCAGCTGGTGCCGGACGATAAAACGGCGCTACTGGAGTACGCGCTGACCGATAGCGGCGTATACCTCTTTGTCCTCACAAAGAACAGTGGGACAGTGGAGCTTCGCGCCTACACGCTCCGGACTACGGTAAAAGAGCTGACACAGAGCGCCGAAAACTTGCGCCGCAGCCTGGCCGATAGAAA
>DASVVZ010000088.1:0-15739 GCA_036389875.1 Pyrinomonadaceae bacterium | reverse complement strand
GCCGTTGTTCTCGTTGTTCGGAATTATTGTGTTCGCCCCGCCCGGCCCCGCCGCCACCACGTCATGAACCTGAGTGTTCGTCACGAAGTTGAAGATGAGCGCGACCGGAAAGCGGCTCTTCTGATAAAGGTCCAGACGGGCGATGATGTCAATCAGGTTATAGCCTGAGCTGAGCCGCCCGTCGCGATTGACCGCGTTGTTGCTCGCGCTTGATATGCCTAAATTAGCGTTGCCTGAAACAAGGAAGTCGCGCGGGATAGAGACCTGCGTGGTCAGAGTCTGCGCGGGCGTGTTGCCCGTAGCAGGAATGGTGATTGTGACCGGCAGTTGCAGGGTAGCGCCAAAGACCTGGACGGGCGAGATAAACTGCGTGCCGGAAAAGTAAAGGTCTGCGACCGCCAGCGTCAATCCCGTCTCAGGCGTGAACTCGAACCTGCCTCTTATTTGCCCGCCGTAAAGCGCAAGGTCGCGGCCCGCGCGCCCAGACTCGTCTAGGTTCACCGTCCCGTCAGCGTTGCGTATGAAGGCGGAGTTGCGCTCAAGGAAGGGAAGCTGCCATGCGACGAGCGTTATGTTCTTAAGCACGGAATTTTTTTTGAAAGCGCGAGAGTAGGTCTCAGTAAAGCCTTCCGGCGTGAGGTCGTTGTCAATCGTCAGCTCGGTGCGCAGCCATGGCACGTCGAATTTTCCTGCCTGCAGGCGAAGACCCGCCAGTCGCTGCGGCGAGTAAGCGACAAAGGCGTTGTCCAACCCTACCGGCTTACGATTGAAAAAGTCCGTGAGGGTCTGATTCGCAGAGATGGCGTCGGCAAAGCTGCCCGTATTGAATCGCATTCCCCATTCGAACTCCTTGCCTATCTGCCCGCGAAGCTGGAGGCGTGCGCGCAGGCGAAAACGGTTTCGAGCGCTCAACTCGTTACCGACGACGAGCGGGTTCGCGGCGTTCGGCAGGGCGTTCGACTGGCCGTAGATGGATTCGTAGCGCAGCCGCACGTCGCCGCTAAAGGTGATGGAGCCGAGCTGTCGCGCTATGGCTTCGCTGGTCTTTTTGACCTCGGCCTCGATCTTGCCGACGCGCGCCTCTGTCTCCTGTCTCTGATTTGCGCCCGCTGAGGACGAGGACTCGACGTCGGCCACGCGGTCGCCCGTGGCAGCCTGGCCGGTGGCAATCAACGATGGCTGCGAGGCGGTCGCTCCGACCTGCTCCACGCGGCGGCGCAGGGAGTCTATCTGTCGCGCCTGCTCCTCCATCATGGCCCGCATGCGGGCCATCTCTTCCTGCTGTTTGAGAAGAAGGCGGCGCACCTCTTCAAGCTCTGAAGGCTGTGTGGCTGAGCCGCCTTCAGCCGCCGCGCTGGCAGGAGCGGGCTGCGATGCGGGCGCGAAAGTTTGCGCCGAGGCGATCGCCGACAGGCAGAAGCACAGAAAGCAGACGGCTAGGGCGCGCGATGACATTCTACGGGAGATGCTCAAGGGTATGGACTCCTTCAGGCAAAATGTATAGACATTACGTGTCGGCTCTAAGCACTGACCGGCCCGCTATTTTCCTCGGGCTGAAGATGATATGAATCCGGAGTTAAATCAAGGTTACAAAAGCAAGACGGAATAGTGCAATGACGAATTAAAAGCGGAACCGCTCCTTACGCCCGCATCGCGTTTATCCTCCTTGCTCTTACGGCTGGCGCTTGCTAGCATCGTTGGCTGGCTTGTAGAATCTGTATGTCTCTAGCGCGTCAGTTTATTGCTCTTTATCGCGGGGTAAGAAGCTTAGGGGTTTGGTCTCTCTTTTAAGCCCCTGAAACGTTCTATAATTCGCCATGGCTCAACTCAAGATTATTGATGCAAGCGGTCGTGAATGGGATTATCCCCTGACGCCGCAGACGGTCTGCACCATAGGCCGCGCGCCGGATAACTGCGTCGTGCTGGACGACCCGCGCGCCTCCCGCCACCACGCACATATACGCACGGATGACGGAAATTTTACTATCGTTGACGGCTACACGGCGGGCGGCCAGATTCGCCGCAGCGCCAATAAGGTCTACATCAACGGCGAGCCGCGCTTCGAGCACCAGTTGATGAACGGCGACCGCGTCACCATCGGCGCGAGCACCCTCAGGTTCGAGCAGCGAGCCGAAGAACGCGCGCCCGACGTGCGCTACGACGACAAGCCCCTGGGCCACACGCAGCTGCTCATCTCGGCCAACGACGTGATGTCGACTGTGCTGAGGCCGAAATCGGTTCCGAGCCTTTCCGGCGTAGAAAATAAGGAGATGGAGGCGCTGCGGCGCAAGGCGGAAATTCTGGGCGTGCTCTACGAGATGAGCAAGACGCTGGCCTCTGTCTTCGACCTCAAAGCCATCTTCGCCAAGGCCACCGACATAATCTTCCGCGTCACACCTGCCGACCGCGTGGTGGCGCTTCTGGCCGAAGGCAAGGTCAACGGCAACGAAGATGAGATTAATCTCTTCCCGATTGCGACAAGGACTCGCGACGCTAACCTTGAGGCGCACGCGAAAAAGCTGACCATCGGCCGCACCATCACCCGCAAGGTGATGAAAGACCGCGTGGCGCTGCTCTCGCAGGACGCCGCTTCCGAAGCGCAGTTCGCGGGCGTAGAGTCAATCGTCTCGCAGGGCGTGCGCTCGACCATCTGCGCGCCGCTCGTTGCTGAATCCGGCGTCCACGGCGCAATCTACGCAGACCGCCTTGACCCGTTCGCGGCCTTCACGCCCGACGACCTTGAGCTTATCTCGGCTGTGGCGGCGCAGACGGCCGTCGCTGTAGAGAACGTGCGCGCTCACGAGCGCCTGGCGCGTGAAGAGGTGGCGCGTGCCAATTACGGCCGCTTCCTGCCGGAGTACGTCGTCAAGCAGATGCTTGAGAATCCCGAATCGTTCAAGCTCGGCGGCGTCAATCAGAAGATAACCGTGCTCTTTGCAGACATACGCGGCTTCACGCGGCTCTCCGAGCACGCGCCGCCCGAACGCGTCGTGCAGCTTCTGAACAAATATTTCTCGGCCATGACGGATATTATCTTCGCGCACGGCGGGACGCTCGATAAGTACATCGGCGACGGGCTAATGGCCCTGTTCGGAGCGCCCACGGTGACGCCGGAAGACGCCACGAACGCCGTCAACGCGGCGGTCGCAATGCAGCGCCGCATACTGAACATCAACGAGGAGCTGCGACAGGAAGGCCTGCCGGAAATCGGGGTCGGCATAGGTCTTCACACGGGCGACGCTGTGGTCGGCTACATAGGCTCAGAGCGCAGGAGCGAATACACGGCCATAGGCGATACCGTCAACACTGCGGCGAGGCTTGAGTCCAACTCCAAGGGCGGGCAGATTCTGGTCTCCGAGGGGACGGCACAGTCCGCTCACAGCCGCTACAAGCTTGAGGCGCGCGAGCCCATCTACGTCAAGAACCGCGTCCAGCCGGTTCCGCTCTTCGAAGTCGACTGGCGTCAGTCTAGCGGGAGCGGCCCCCTAGCTTAAATCGCGGGCGCGCCCCGAGCAAAAAGCCTGTTTTAATCTCCCCCACAAATGAAATGATTTCTGTGGTGGCAGAGGACTTGTCCCCGGCTCCTACAGGTGTACAGGGCGGGGAAGAGGCCTGCCCCGGAAGCCGGAACTGATAGGGCAAGAGCGGTGAACCTGAGCAATTTTTTCAGCAGGCAGATAACGGTCGCGCGCGTTTACGGCATCCCCGTGCGCATAGACTATCGCTGGTTCGTGGTCTTTGCTTTAAGCGTCTGGGTCGTTGCCAATACCATCGTGAGGATGACGGCGGGGCTTGCCAGCGTCAACGTCGCCATAGCATGGACGCTCGGCGTTATCACGACTCTCGCGCTCTTTCTCTCGGTCTTCGGCCACGAGCTTTCGCACGCTCTCATAGGCCGAGTCGAGGGGATAGAGATAGAAGACATAGTGCTTCATCCCTTTGGCGGGATGGCCCGCCTCAAGCGCGAGCCCGACAGCCCGCGCGCGGAGTTTCGCATAGCTGTCGCCGGGCCGGCCGCCAGTTTCATCTTTGCCCTGCTTGCGTTCGGCGCGATGGCCGTGGCAGCCATGGGCCATCACTGGGTGACCGCTTCCGTCTTCCGCATCATAGCCTGGTGGAATCTGCTGCTGGCCCTCTTCAACCTGTTCCCGGGCTATCCACTGGACGGCGGGCGCGTGCTTCGCGCCTTTCTCTGGCACAGGGCCGGGAACATGACAGAAGCCACGCGCATCGCGAGCCTCTGCGGGCAGGTCATCGGCTGGACGCTGATTGTCTTCGGCGCGTACTTCATCATAGCGTGGCGGGACTACTTCATGGGCCTGTGGACGGTGATGGTCGGGCTCTTTCTCAGGGGCGCGGCCGCGGCAGTCGTCAAGGAGCCGCGCGCCGGGCAACCGGGTACTGTCTCAGAGGCCATGGTTAAGCCCATCATCGTCTCGCCTGACCTGCTGATAAGCCATTTCGTAGATACGGTTCTTCCCATCTATCGCCAGACGAGCTTCCCGGTGGCCGAGAACGGAAGCTTCCACGGCATTCTCGCGCTTGAAGATTTGAAGGCCCTGCCGCGCGAGCGCTGGCACCGCACTAGAGCCCGCGAGGTGATGCGTCCAGTGAGCCCGTCGCTCTTCGTTCAATCCAATACGACTATGGCCGAAGCGACCGCCATCATGCAGCGCAACGGCACGGGCTCGCTCGCCGTGATAGACGCAGCGGGGCAGCTGGTGGGCTTTTTACAGCGCGGCATCAGGAAGAGAAAGAAGTAATAGGGTTGATGGGTGTCAGGTGCCGGGGAAAGAAAGCGAGCCGATTCTTCTTTTATGGACGCCCGGCAACTGACACCCATCACCCGTTTTGCCTTTTGTCCCTTCGTGTTTCATAATCCATGCGGAGCTAACATTTCTTAGCCCGGGGGAGAGACTGTTAATGCCGGCAGTGATTGGAGCGCTCTTTGCCGCCTGCGCGACCCGCTTGCAACCTATAAGATTGAAACGACCATGGAGTAGATAGAAGACAGAATCAAAAAGGCCGAGCCGAGAGTGGACATGATATTTTTAGAGACGGCCCGCGAGAGCGAGGCGACCGAGCACGAGCCGATTCCAGAGCGCACAGGCTGAGAGAAGGCTGCAATCGGCGCGCTTGGCGGCCCCGGACGATGGATGAGCCTGCCGCTAGAGAACTTTACTGGTGAAGCGGAAATGCTTCTGCAATTAGTGACGCGTTACCTGGCGCGTTTCATCCGCAGGCTGCGCCGCCGCCGGATTCGTAAAATGAGAGAGCAAAGGCAACTCTCTAAGAGTTACCGTAAACATAAAATGGCCGTGGCCAGGAGAACTGCGGCTTGAGAACCCGGAAACCTTAATGCTTCTGATTCTGCCATACAGGGAATATTTCGAGCGACTGCGCGAGCCGAGAAATCTCTTGGACATAGTGCTGGTCGCCCTGATAGTGTATGCGATTCTGAAGCTGGCGAGGGGGACGCGCGCCGCCCCTATGGCTGCGGCCATAGCCGCCTTCGCGCTGCTCTACTGGCTGGCGGTCAATCAGGAGCTTGCCACGCTGGAGTTCGTGCTGCGCGGCGCGCTACTCTACATAGGCGTGGCCATCATAGTCCTCTTTCAATCCGAGATTCGCCAGGCTCTCATCTCCATAGGCAACCGCGTTCGCATGCCCTTCACGCGCCGTCATCGCGGGCAGTTCGGCGAAGGCGTCTATGATGAAATCGTGCTGGCCGCTACGACTCTGGCCTCTACCAAGACGGGCGCGCTCGTCGTCATAGAGCGCGGCGTGGGTCTTAAGAACGTGGTTGACGGCGGCGTCAAGCTGGACGCAGAGCTGAGCTACGACCTGCTGGTGACAATCTTTAACCCGGCCACGCCCCTGCACGACGGCGCGGTCGTCGTCCGCAGGCATCGCATAGCGGCGGCCGCCTGCTTTCTTCCCCTGACCCTGAACCCGCGCCTCTCCAAAGACCTTGGAACGCGACATCGCGCCGCCATAGGCATCACGGAAGACACGGACGCCGTGGCGGTCGTCGTTTCGGAAGAGACCGGCCTTATCTCGTTCGTTCAGGCCGGGCAGATTCGTCGCGGCCTGGACGCTACGAAGCTTCGCGCCTCCATCTTTCAGGCGCTGGAAGCGCCCGCGCCCCGCCGTGATCGCGAGAAAAAGAGCGCGGACACGGAAACGGAAACCGAAGGAGTCATCTCGATACAGTGAAAGAAGAGTTTTTAGTTTTCAGCAAATACAACTTGCTCTTAACTGAAAACTTGAAACTGAAAACTGCTTTATGGCTTTTAGAGAGATAGATGAAGGGGAGAGCCGCTGGGCGCGCGTCCCGCGTTCGGCAGGCGCGTGGCTGCACGAGATTTTTCTTGAAGACTGGACGCTCAAGCTGATTGCTCTCTTAATCTCTCTGGGGCTGTGGTTCGCCATCACTGGGCAGAGGACGCCGACGACGATTCGCTTGAGGAACGTGCAGCTTGATTTTCAGCTCCCCAACGACATGGAGATAAGCAACGAGCCCCGACGCGATATTGACATCACGGTCTCGGGCAGCTCGGACGCTTTGGAGAATCTGAACCGGCGGGAGCTTGTGGCGCGTGTGGACGTGAGCCGCTACAGGCCGGGCGACCGCGTAGTCCAACTGACGAGCAAGATTATAGACCTGCCTCCGGGAATTAAAGTGGTCAAGATTGAGCCGAACACAGTGCCCCTGCGGCTTGAGCCCAGCGTCGAGCGCGAGGTGGAAGTCGAAGCTCGTCTGGAGGGCAATCTGCCGGAAGGCTTCGAGCTCTACAACGTGACGGTTGCGCCTGCACGCGTCCGCCTGCGCGGGCCGCAGAGCCACGTCCACGCTCTTCAAAAGGCCATGACCGAAACCATTCCCTTGGAAGGCCGCCGCGAAAGCTTCAGCATCCAGCAGGTCGCCATAGACGTCCCGGATCAGAAGATTACTGTCATAGACTCCGTCGTCAACGTTCGTCTGGAAATCGGAGAGCTTCGCATAGAGAAGAGCTTCGCTGGCGTCAACGTGCTGGCCAACAACGGCGCGCAGGCCCGTCCACCGCAGGCAAGCCTGACGCTCTACGGCCCAAAGTCCGTCCTTGAACAGTTGCGCCCCGAAGACATGCAGCTAATCCTGGAGGTGGACGACGACGGAGGAGTGCGCAACATGCATCTACAGTTGCCACAGGGCATGGCAGGCGCGGTTCAGCTACGCTCGACCAGGCCCACGGGCTTTTCGATTATCAAAAGCAATCAGTAATCAGTAAAAGCGTGAGCAATCTTCCTGTATATAACTGACTACTTTCTTCTAAATCATGGCTAAACTTTTCGGAACTGATGGAGTGCGGGGCGAGGCCGGACAATTCCCGCTCGATAAAGGCTCCGTGCGTGTCATTGGCCGCTCTCTGGCCGGCATCCTGCTTGAGCAGCGAGGCAGTGCGCCCGTGATTGTGACGGGGCGAGATACGCGCGAGTCCGGCGCATGGCTCGAATGGGCGCTGGCCGAAGGCGCGCGCGAGCGCGGGGCGATCGTGCGCTCCGCAGGCGTCATCACGACGCCGGGCGTCGCCTACCTTGCGCGAACTCTTTCCGCCGACGCCGGCGTCGTCGTCTCGGCCTCTCACAATCCCTTTCAGGATAACGGCATCAAAATCTTTGCGCCGACGGGCCGCAAGCTGGACGAGCCTTTGGAGCGGCGCATCGAGGCAGATATTGAAAGAGAAGCTGCCGGCGCTGAGAGAGAATCTGCGAGCGCGGCCCATTCGGATGAGAAGCTTGATTCTCATCAATCCGAAGAGCTTAGAGAGCGCTACCTGAGCTACTTGGCGGAAGAGGTAGCCGCGGGGCTTTCACTAGATGGTCTGAGCCTGGTGCTGGATTGCGCCAACGGCGCTGCCTTTGAGCTTGCGCCTGCGCTCTTCAAAAAGTTGGGAGCGCGCGTCTCCGTCATTAACGCCAGTCCCGATGGTCGAAACATCAACCTGAATTGCGGCTCGCAGCACCTGGACGGCGTGCGCCAAAAGGTCACGGACGAAGGCGCTCAGCTCGGCGTAGCTTATGACGGCGACGCAGACCGCGCCCTCTTCGTCAACGCGCGCGGCGAGGTAGTGGACGGTGACGCAGTGATGTGGGCTATGGCGCAAGTCATGTCCGAGCGCGGAGAGCTTAAAGACGGGCGCGTCGTGGCCACCGTCATGAGCAACATAGGGCTTGAGATTGCCCTGCGCTCGAAAGGCTTGACGCTTACGCGCACGGACGTAGGCGACAAGTACGTGCTGGAAGAGCTTCTGGGCTCTGGCGCGTGCCTAGGAGGCGAGCAGTCCGGTCACATAATCTTTCCACGTCAGAGCCTGGTGGGCGATGGGATGGTCACGACCATCAACCTTCTGCGCGCCATGCAGGAAAGCCGTCTGGCGCTAGATGAGTTGACGCGCGGCTTCGAGCGCTACCCGCAGGTGCTGGTCAACGTGCGAGTGCGAGAGAAGCGTCCCTTCGAAGAGGTCGATGGAATAAGGGAAGTCTCGCGTGAAGTCGAGGCGAAATTGGGCAGTCGCGGGCGTCTTCTGCTGCGCTATTCCGGCACGGAGGCGCTGGCGCGCGTGATGATAGAGGGAGAGCGGCAGGAGGAGATTGAAGCCCTGGCTGCGCGCCTAGCCGAAGCCATACGCGCGCAACTCGGAGCAGCTTGAAAAATCCGGCTCGGTGAGAAGTTTTTACGCGGCCTTTGATGTAACTCTTACACCATCGTCGCTTGCTCAAGGTTGGGGGCTTCCGGCGGGCCGGGGGCATAAAGCTCAAAAACCTTAGGAAAAGGGGATTCTAACGGGGATTTTAAATTAACCCTATTGCATGGCATAAGCATTGCGGTGTATATTGTGGGGCAAGAGAGACGGTTGGTGGATCCTCCGTCTCAGTGGTTGCTGGGGTGAGGACAGTGACCACGAATATGAATGGACGCGACACACTCCCACGTTGTCGCGTCCATTCGCTTTTTACGGAAAAATCTCTGCGTAGGGAAAATTCTTTTTGAGTTTTTTCTCTAACCCGTATTACAATCCGCCTTCGCCACACCGTTCTCCCAAAATTCTCCCAAGGCTCTTGGATTTCTACGGAACTGTGTTTACGCCTCACCGCTTATGAACATTAGTGATTACCGCCGCGAATTCGCAGCCTTCAGTCAAGCAATTGAATTAGCTCACTACAGACACCGCGCAGGCTTCGAGCCACAACTTCAGACCGAACCTATATACGAGCGCTATCACGACCTTTTCACAAGCGACGCCATAGAAGGCTTAAAGCGTGCGCTTGCGCAAACGCCTGCCTCGCAGGAGACAGAGCGCGCCGGGCTGAACACGCTTTTGGGAATGGCTCGAATAGGCTTTCTGGACATACACGCCAAGGAGCTGACGGACGAGTACGCGCACTGTCTCTCGAGCGCGCAGGTTGACTGGATGGGCGAGCGCATCTCGCTTCACAGCGTCCCGAAGATGGTCGCCAACGAACCGGACGCTCACAAGCGTAGCGAATTGACGGCGCGCTGGGTTGATGCCATAGGCGACTGCAACGACCTGCGCGCCGCTCGCCTTGAGTCTCTGCATGAATCTGCGCGTGAGCTGGGAGCCGATTCCTACGCGTCGCTCTACAAGGAGATTACGGGGACTGACCTTGAGGCGCTGGCCGCGCACACGGACGGCTTTCTGGCGAGCACGGAGAGGGCCTATCTGTCGGCTTTGAGGCGTGCCGCGGCGCGCGACCTTCCGGGCGCAGGGGCTGGCGAGCTGGGATATGGCGACTTCTCCTACTTCCAGCGCCTGTCGCGGCTGGACAGCTTTTTCCCCGCCGAAGAGGTACTGCCGACTTATCATGCGGCCATGCAGGGCCTGGGCATCCGCGTGGAGCAGCAGACGAACATACACATAGACGCGGAGGTGCGACCGACCAAGAATCCGCGCGCGGCCTGCTTTCGCATCAACGCGCCGGATGACGTGCGACTGCTGGTAGCTCCCGTCGGAGGCGTCTACGACTACACGGTGCTCTTTCATGAAGCGGGACACGCGCAGCACTTCGGCTGGTCTTCGCGCGAGCTGGTCAAGCGCTATCCTGAATTTCTCTATCCGGCGGATCACGCGACCACGGAAGGCTACGCTTTTCTACTCAACTATCTTTTCTTAGACCCGCTGTGGCTGAAGGAATATCTTCCGAGCGTGAGCGCCGAGCGCGTGCGGGATATTCGGGCGAGCCTCGCACTGCTTGCTCTACATAACATGCGGCGCTACTGCGCGCGGCTGCGCTACGAGCTGACGCTTCACGAAAGCCCTACGGTTCGCAGCGAGCGTCTCTCGCATCTTTACGCGCAGCTTCAGACGGAGGCCACGGGCTTTAGCCGCAGCCCGCAGCTATACCTGTGGGACGTTGACGACGGTTTCTACGCCGCGGCCTACCTCCGGGCCTGGGCCTTTGAAGTGGGCTTGCGCGAGTACCTGCGGACCCGATACGGCAGGCGTTGGTGGGCTTCGCGACGCGCCGGCGATGAATTGATAGACCTCTGGAACACCTCGTCGCGCTATACTGTCGAAGAGCTGGCCGGGCTCATAGGCTTCGGCGAGTTGAGTTTTGAGCTTCTGGCCGAGAGTCTTACGAGCGCAGTGAGCGAGGAGTAAACTAAAAGAGTGCAGCGCGTACGCGTGCGTCTGAAGGCGCACCGGCAGGATTACGAAATCATCACAGGGCAGGGAACGCTCGCCGCCCTGGGCGAAGCGGCGCTGAATGCGCTTTCATCTAACGCAAGCCGCGCCGTCATCATCTCCAATCCAAAAGTCTTCAAGCTCTACGGGCGGCCGGTCTCTAACAGCCTGCGTCGTGCGGGCCTGCGCGTCTCGCACTGGCTCATGCCCGACGGCGAGCGACATAAATCCTTTCGCACGCTTGAGCGCGCTCTCTCATTCTTTGCCGCGAGCCGTCTTGAGAGAACTGACGCGGTCGTGGCTCTGGGCGGCGGAGTCGTGGGTGATCTCGCCGGCTTCGCTTCCGCCATATACCTGCGCGGCATCCCCTTCGTACAAGTCCCTACTACTCTGCTTGCGCAGATAGACTCGTCTGTCGGCGGCAAAACCGCAGTCAATTACGCGCATGCCAAGAACACCGTCGGGGCTTTTCATCAACCGAAGCTGGTCGTGATTGACACGGAAACTCTGCGGACTCTGCCGCGACGCGAGCTGACCGCAGGGCTCTGCGAGTGCGTCAAGCAGGGAGCGGCGGGCGACCCCAAGCTCTTCCGCCGCACTCTCAAATTTCTTGAGGAAGAGTGGGCCGGCGAGAGCCTGGAGCCTTCCGTCAAGCTGGAAAAACTGATTGCCGCGCAGGTCTCATTTAAGGCGGCAATCGTCGCTGGCGATGAGCGAGAAGACGCCGCCCGCATAGATTACCGCTCGCGCCGCATACTGAATTTCGGTCACACGACGGCGCATGCGCTGGAGGCTGTAACAAGCTACAGGCGGTTTCGTCATGGAGAAGCGGTTGGCTACGGGATGCTGGTGGCGGGTGAAATTTCAAAAGGACTAGGCATGCTGAGCCGTTCCGAGTTAGAATCTTTGCGGGCAGCCGTCAAATTGTGCGGAAGGCTGCCGAGCGCCAGCGATATCGACACGACGAGGCTCGCGCACCTCATTGCGCGAGATAAAAAGTCTGTCGGCGGCCACGTCCGGTGGGTTCTTCTGGAGCGCCTGGGCCGCGCACGGCTGGTTGATGAAAGAGAAATCGCCCCGCAGTTAATACGCGCCTCGCTCCTCTCGGTGCTGCAACAAGATTCTTAAAGGTGAGGAAGAGATAGAAGATGAGTGTTTCGTGCGGCACACCACGCCCGGCATCTCCCAGAAAAGGAGAGCGCGGGGAAGGAAGGCTGAAATTTCTGATTGTGTTGGCGATTCTGGCCGTGGTCGGCTATTGCGCCTACCAGTACGTGCCCGTCGCCATACAGGCTTACCAGTTAAAGGACGTGATGCAGCAGACCGTGAACACGGCGGCCCTGCAATCTCAGACCACGAGCGATTCGCTGAAGAAGACACTGACAGACCGCGCGCAGGAGTACGGCGCGCCGCCTCCGCCCCCAACACAGGTCGTGGTCGTGCAACAGGACGGACGCTGGCAGGCTCGCGTACAGTACACACGCCAAATCCCGCTCCTCTTCTATACCTACCAGTACAACTTCGACCACACGGTCAGAAGCTTCGACCCCGCGACGCTGAGATAGAAAAAGGGGATGGTGAAAGCGTCGCTTTCGCCATCCCCTGAATCTTAAACCCTGTTCCCTATTTATCGCTGAGCGCTCTCAAGGAAAGCTTTCAGCTTGCGTGAGCGCGACGGGTGCCTGAGCTTGCGCAGGGCTTTGGCTTCTATCTGTCGTATGCGCTCGCGTGTGACGGCGAAGTGCTGGCCGACCTCTTCGAGCGTGTGCTCGGAGCCGGAAGTGCCGAGCCCGAAGCGCATCTTGATGACCTTCTCTTCGCGCGGCGTCAGAGTCGCCAGAACCTCGTCCGTTATCTCGCGCAGGTTCGAAGCCACCACGGCGTCCGCAGGGTTCAGTATGGACTTGTCCTCTATGAAGTCGCCCAGGTGCGAATCTTCCTCTTCGCCAATAGGCGTCTCAAGAGAGATGGGCTCCTGCGCAATCTTCAGCACCTTTCGCACCTTAGAGACGGGTATGTCCATCTTTCGCGCTATCTCTTCAGACGTTGGCTCGCGCCCGAGCTCCTGCACCAGGGCGCGGCTGGTACGAATCAGCTTGTTGATGGTCTCAATCATGTGCACGGGGATTCGTATCGTGCGCGCCTGATCTGCAATGGCGCGCGTGATCGCCTGGCGAATCCACCACGTAGCATAGGTCGAGAACTTGTAGCCGCGACGCCATTCGAACTTGTCCACGGCCTTCATCAATCCGATGTTGCCCTCCTGAATCAAATCCAGAAACTGCAAGCCACGGTTCGTGTACTTCTTTGCAATCGAGACGACCAGGCGCAGGTTGGCTTCTATCAGCTCGCGCTTGGCCTGACCCGTCTCCTGCTCGCCAATGACTATGGATTGCAGCGAGCGCTTAATCTCCACGGGCGAGATGTTATGGTCCGCCTCAATCTGTTGCAGGCGCTTCTTGGCCGAAGAGACGTGGCGCTTGTAGTCGCGCTCGTCCTCCGGCTTGATGCGCTTGCGATTGAGCTTCTCCGTGTAGCTGTCTATCTCGCGCTCGGCCTGTCGAACCTCTCTCTGCACGTGGCGAATCGAGTTGATGAGGCGCTGGCGGGCGCGCTCGGTCATGTTGAGGCGTCCGATCTCCTGGGCTATCTCAAGACGTACGCGCGCGACCTTTCGCTGTAGGCGGAGCAGCTTCTTGGACTTCTTGCCGCGAGAGACCTTCTGCTCGGCCCTGAGCTTGTCCCACTCCTTCAGGCCCTGCTTGAAGAGCTTTCGAATGTTTTCTATACCTTCAACCGTCCACCGAAGGTACTCGTCCGCCTTGTCCTCGTCCCCGGTCAGCTCAGCCTGCTCCGAGAAGTTCACCACGTCCCGTATGTGAAGCTTTCCGGCCTCAAGCTCGTCACCGATTTTCAGCAGCTCCGAGACCGCAATGGGCGAGCGCGATATGGCTTTCTGAGTCTTGAGCTGCCCGCGCTCGATACGCTTGGCTATCGCGACCTCGCCCTCGCGCGTGAGAAGCGGCACCACGCCCATCTCGCGCAGGTACAGGCGCACCGGGTCGTTTGTCTTCTCAAGCGCTCCGGCCGAAAGGTCTAGCTCAATATCTTCGTCAATCGAGTCGTCTTCGTCGTCCGTGGCCAGAGCCGCAGCCTGCTCAATCAGCCGCTCGTCCGAATCCGCAACAGGTATGTTAGAGCCTTCCAGTTTTTGAAGGACATCCTCAATATCATCGGGCGAGACGACGTTATCCGGCAGCTCGCGGTTCAGGTCGTCAAAGGTCAAATATTTCTTGTCGCCACCCAGCTCCAGCAGGCGCTGCATGACATCATCTCTGTCTTTCTCTTCGATGCTCAATTTTTCTTCCACCTTCCGCACGCCGCGCTTTATAAATGGAGAGACGCGCACGGCGCGCGTGTCATTCGAGTCCCCGCTCTACTCTTTTACGGCTCACATATACTTTTAATGCCCGGCCCCTGCCGCTTCAATCCCCTGAAGCTCGCGCTGCTTTTTTGACCATTCCATGTACTCTAAAGTGAGTCGCGTCTGCCGCTCTGTGTCCCCTGCCGCTCCGGCCTCGGCCGCTTCCATGCGCAGTTCGTTGAGTCGGCGGTCAATCGTCATGCCGCGTAAGGTCAAAAAACAGCTCTCCGCCACAGCTAAAGTATCGTCAACCGCTTCGCCTTCGGCCCTTTCCGGCTCGCCCATCAAAAGCAGCGGTACAAGGTCAGATGCAATAGGGTCGCCTTCCGTTTTCGCGCTCAGTGCAGTGAAATCGACTTCCCCGCCCGCTCTCTCAATTTCTACCAGGGCGCGAAAGATTGCCGACGTGGGCAAATCCTCGTAATCCGCAGCCTCCATACGAGGCAAAATCCTTTGCCTGAGTTCCATGTCGTGGACGAGCAGCTCCAGCAGCTTTTGTTCTGCGACCGTCGGCTGAGCGCCCGTGGCCTGCGCCACCCTTTGCCGAACGTTCAAACCGTCCGTATTTGCGCTTGTAGCCCTGACGGCCTTCCACAGCTCCTGCCTGAGCGACTGCTCTTCCACCCTGAGCGCGTCCATTGCCATGTCAAAGTACTCGCGCTTCTGAATCGTGTTGCGAACAGCACGAACATACGGGAGCACCTCCTCGACCGCCGCCGCCTTATCAGCAGGACGCCGAAGATTGCGATCCCGTACAGCCTCATCCAGCACAAATTGTATATGGGGGAGTGCCTTGCCTCGCCGCTCATTATACGCATCAACGCCGTGACGTTTGATGAAATCGTCAGGGTCCGCGTTGTCCGGCAGAACCAGCACTTTGGCCTCAAAGTCTTCTGCCAGAAGCGTTTCTATTGCTCTTTTAGCTGCAGCCACCCCCGCCTTATCGCCATCATAATTGACTACGACTTTACGCGCAAACCGTCCAAGAAGTTTCGCCTGTTCGGGCGTCAGAGCCGTGCCGAGGCTGGCGACCGCATTTCTGACCCCGGCCTGGAAGGGGATTATCAAATCCAGGTAGCCCTCGACCAGAATGGCGAACTTTTTGCGGCGAATCTCGTCTCGCGTCAGGTTGAGCCCGTAGAGGTGCCGCCCCTTCGTGTAGGCGGTGGTTTCAGGTGAATTCAGGTACTTTGGCTCGCCCTGACCCATGATTCTGCCGCCGAAGGCTACGGCCCGCCCCTGCGCGTCCATCACAGGGAAAATCACACGCCCGCGAAAGCGGTCATAAAAGCCGCCGGAATCCTTCCTGACCACCAGCCCGCTTCGCTCAAGCTGAGAATCCTTGGCGCCGCGCTTCTTCAGGTACGAGAGCAGGCCGTCCCAACTGTCCGGAGCGTAGCCTAGGCGGAAAGTTTTTCGTGTTTCTTCCGTAATCTCGCGCCCCTCCAGGTACTCACGCGCGCGCCTGGCCTCCACGTTTCCTTCATCGAGCTGCGCCTCCCACCACTCAAGCGCCCAGCCGTTCATCTCTATGACTTCGTCCGCTTCCTGACGCCGCGCCTCGAACCTCTTGTCGTCCACCATCTGCGGCAGGGGAACGTTCGCCTTCTCCGCCACTATTTTTACG
>DASVVZ010000087.1:0-4136 GCA_036389875.1 Pyrinomonadaceae bacterium | reverse complement strand
AAGGCCGTGTCGAAGACGGCGACCTGCGGCAAGCCCGCTCCCAGGACATCACTCGCGGCGACTATCCCCTTGATGTTCGCGGGATTGTGCAGGGGCGCGAGGTCTATACAATCCTTTATGCCTCTCAGGACATCATCCGTGATGAGGACTGAGTGCGTGAAACGCTCTCCGCCGTGTACGACCCTGTGGCCCACGGCGTGTATGTCCGCGACCGATTGAACTTCGCCGATGCCGGAAGCCTCTGAGCAGGCCCAGCGGATTATGAACTCGACCGCGGCTCGCACGTCCCTGAGCTGCGCCGTTATTCTTTCGGGCTCGCGTCCCGTAGCGTGCAGGGTGACCACGGCCTCGCCGCCTATGCGCTCAAGGTGGCCGCGAGCGAGCCTACGGTCTGTGTTCCCGGCAATCTGCTCAACGTCCGTCTCTATCAGTTGAAACCGTATCGAAGAGCTTCCGCAATTCAGCACCAGTATGTTCATAGCTTTCTAAGCATCACCCGCCGGTTGAAAGAGATAGCGCCCGGCTCTCATTTAACCGTCATCCGTCAGCCAGTTTCTCCCGAAGCTCGTGGAGGCGAGCGCTCAATCGCTCCTCGTCAATCGTCAGGACGCGTCCCATGCGAAAGACTTCCCTGCCCGCGACGACCGTCAAAAGAACGTCGCGCGCCGAAGAGCTGAAGACAAGCGCGCTCTCCGGGTCGTAAACGGGCTGTTGATGCGCGGCCCTGAGATTAATTACGACCAGGTCTGCCTGCAAGCCCGGGACAAGCTCACCCGTCACGCCGTCCAAGCCTGTGGCCCGCGCGCCTCCGCGAGTGGCAGCCGCGAGGGCTTCACGCGCGCCCGCCATCTCGCCCGAAGCCAGCATGTCGCCGGAAGCGCGAGAGAGCAGCGCGGCGAAGCGCGCTTCTTCAAGCATGTCGCAGAGGTTGTTGCTCGCCACGGAATCGCTGCCGAGGCCGACGCGAGCGCCCTTGTTGAGAAAGGCCGCGAAGGGGGCCCGGCCATGTCCCAGCTTGGCGTTCGATTTCGGACAGTGAGCAATGCCGGCTCCGGCCCTGACGATTCTCTCTATGTCCGCCTCGTCCGTGCGTATGCAGTGGGCCAGGAGCGGTCGCGCTCGCAGGACGCCCACTTTTTCCAGGTACTCTATGACGGAGAGGCGCGGCGCGCGCCATTCTATTCCGCGCAGTGCTAGGTTGTCTGCGAACGGCCCCGTCCCTTCGCGCACCAGCAGGTCTTCCGCCTCCGACTCGGCCGCGTGCATCATCAGGGGAAGTTTTTCGTCCAGCGCAAAGTCGGTCAGCAATTCAAGCTGCGGCGCGCTGACGGTGTAGACAGCGTGAGGCGAGACGCCCGCGCGCACAAGCTCCGTTTCAAACGAGCGCAGGACGGAAATCTTCTCTCTGAGCTTCTCGAAATTCTCACGCGCCAGTCGCGGGTCCGGCCCGAACGACTCCTGATAGACTATGCCGCGCAGACCCACGTCCTTGAGCGCGCGGAGGCTGGAGGTGGCAGAATCGCTCGCGTCAGCCAGCGTCGTGACGCCCGCACGCGCGGCCTCCACGGCTCCCCACGCGGCAGAAACGTACAGGTCTTCGGGCGTCATGCTGTTGAGCCTCGCGAGCGTCAGCTTTACCAGCCAGGCTGTGAAGTTCCCTTCCTCGCGCTCAAGAAAGCCGCGCATGGCCGTCAGCTCCAGATGCGAATGAGCGTTGACAAAGCCGGGCATGATGGCGGCCTCTCCGAAATCTTCGACCCTTGCCGACGGGTACTTCTCTATGAGAGAAGCGCGCGGGCCTACGGCTTGAATCGTAGGGCCTTCGACGGCCACAGCGCCGTCATCAATCGCTTGCGCGCCCTTCGGCAGAACCCTGCGTGCACAATAAAGAGTTGTCTTCATCTCAAGGGTTATTCTAGCAGAGGTGAAATCCGTGCTTACCTGGACGCATGAACATCCGTCAAAGCGTGCCGCCTTCTCTCTCTGAAGCGTAGGATGAACCAGGCCGTGCCGGAAAGAGAGATGATGATGCCGCCGCAGGCCGCCACGGGCCTGATGCCGTAGCGGTCAGCCGCGAACCCCGCCCCGAGCATAGAGCCGACCATCATCAGCGTAGTCAGGGTCTCGTAGGAAGCGAAGATGCGGCCCGCGAAAACGTTCTCCGTACGGCTCATCATGATTGTCTGCTGCGCCGTCCACCAGATGGCGAAGTTTATCTCGCGCAGCACCAGCACCAGCGCCGCCCCCCAGAGCGAAGGCATCAGGCTGAATACCAGCAGACCGGCCCCGTCAAAAATCATGGAGCGGCCCATGCGCGCCCCCATGCTCTCGCTCGATCCCGCATTGAAGCGGCGCGCGAGCGGCGCTCCAAGGACTCCGCCGAAGCCCATCGCCACAAAGAGGACGGAGATGCCGAAGTCAGTCGGGCGCGCGACCAGCCCGGCCGCCGCGCTCTCGCCTAGCTGTGCGCCGAAGATGCTGTAAAGCGCGCGCGCAACGCCGTTGCCGAAGCCCCAGCCTGCCGCGACCACGAAGATGGCCCACAGCACATGCACCCGCCCCACATAACGCAGTCCCTCACGAAACTCCGTGAACGCACGCCGCAGAGCCTTGAAGGGAGAGAGTCGGCGGGGCTTTGAAGAAGCAGGCTCTTCCAAACTTGCGGCCTGAATAGCGGAGCCTTCGTCAGCCCTCTTCAGTACGTTTTCAGTCTGCCTTCCTGTCGAGCGCAGGCGTCGAATCATCTCGGCCGAGAGAAGGAAGGTCAGGGCGTTCAGGATGAAGACGGCGTTGCGGCCTATGAAGGTGGCCACGAGCCCTCCTAGGGCGGAGCCTATGGCGATGGTCGCGGCGGTCGTGGAAGCCGACAGGGAGTTGGCCGCGAGCAATTCGTCCGTATTTTGAACCAGCACGGGGATGCTCGCCCGCTTGGCCGCATTGAAGAAGGCAGAGACGGCGAAGAGGGTCGCTCCAACCGTGTAGATGACGGGCAGGGCCGCGAAGCTTCCGGCCAGCAGAAACCCGAGAGCCAGCACGGCGCGCGTGATGTCTGCGAGTATCATCACGCGGCGTCTCTCCATGCGGTCGACGACGACGCCTGCTATGGGGCCGAAGAGAAAGAGCGGAAGGTGACGGGCTATGGCATAGACGGCGAGCGCGCGGCCCTGTCGTCCTGCACCGGCAGCCTGAACCGCCAGCGCCAGCACGGCTATGTTGTTGAGCCAGTCGCCTATCTCCGAAACAACCTGACCTGTCCACAGGCGGCGAAAGTCCGGGTTGCCCTTTAGAAGCTCCCGGTAGGTCACGACCCGACAGTCCCCAGGCTTGCTCTTGCAGGGCGCTTGCGGTTCTTATCCAACCGGCTGGTGGCACGCGCACGCCTGCTCTTCAAAGAGCGATAGCGCTCGAGTATAGAGGTGACGTAATTCTTCGTCGAAGCGATGTTGATGTTGTTGATGAACTCAGCTTCGGAGAGATTGCGCCCCCCGCCCTGCGCGGAGCGGCTCCAGTCGGCGACGCGCGTGGGCCCAGCGTTGTAGCCCGCAACCATTCGAGCTTCCGTGCCGGGAACATCCCTGTACTGCTCGTAAAACTTCTCCAGATACCAGCAGCCAATCTGAATATTCTTTTCCGGGTCGCGTAAGAGGCTCTGCGGATCTGCGGCCATCTGTCGCTCAAGCTCGCGCATGCCCGTCTGCGCGGCCCACTCGCGCCCGACCGCGGGTGTGACCTGCATCAGCCCGATCTCTGCGTCCGCGCCAATCTTCCAGGGACGAAAGTATGTCTCTTCGTAGATGACGCTCCAGACAAGATCCGGGTCCAGGCGATAGATGTTTGCCTGCCGCTCAATCAGAGCGTCGTAGCGGTGAATCCAGTACTGGTTGAAGAAGTAGAGACCTGCCGTGCCGAGGACAACAAGGAGGATTAAGATAAACAGGACGCGGCGTTTCATTAAAGATCAGTTTTCAGTTCTCAGTTCTCAGTTTTCAGAAAAAGCAAGACGTATCCTCTTGCTGAAAACTGAAAACTGAGAACTGAAAACTATTTCAGTTTCTCCGTCTCAGGCCGAGCCAGTAATCGCTTATGGACAGAGCGCGGTCGGCTCCCTCGTAGCGCGAGCGCAAAGCGCGCTCGTC
>DASVVZ010000086.1:0-7554 GCA_036389875.1 Pyrinomonadaceae bacterium | reverse complement strand
CAAAAGTTCTGATCGCCCGCACTCTTATCGACTTTTTCGTAATCCGTAAACGGACGCGCGAGTACATGGAATCTACTGTTGAAGGCCACAAAAAGAGTATAGAAAAGTTTGCGGCGGAAGGTCGCGCAGACTTGGTCGAGCCGTTGCAAAAGATCATTGATCGCGCGCCGGTCACGCAGCAAGAGTGGGGTACAGCGCGCGAATCCTGGCTCGCCTTGCGCGACTCTGACCTCTCAGATGATGCAATCGAGCTTTGGGCACTGATGGAACGATAGGACAAATAATTTAACCAAAAACTCTTTTCCGCTCTCACTCTCCGCCCGTTCATGAACTATAAGAAGTTCCTTAAAACCCTGCGCCCCGTAAAATGGGGCGAACTGGGCTGTGAACCGTTCGAGGATTACAAGGAGCGCGTGTGTAGATTATTGCCCAACTGGCCAGAGGGGCCTTTACAGGATTGGCTTTACCGGCATCACCCGGATGCAGTTAATCACTACGGCTGGCTTAGATTCGATCGAATGGTTTTTCAGAAAGACTCTTGGTCAACCGAGCAGATATATAACCAGGTGGGTTCACACATCATGGACGGCATCGAGGGCATGGGAGCCAAAATTTATTCCTCCACCGAGTGGGAGACGACCCGACTAATGCGTTACTTTCTGGAGAATGGCACCTGGCCCGTACCCATAATTCTTCTGGACAACAGGAAGAACATCGTAGACCCGTGGGGTGATCACTATGGGCAGCCATACCACCTGTTAGAAGGTCACCTGAGGCTCGGCTACTTTAGGAACATCTATCGCAGAGATTACGAGAAGCTGAAAGACGTACACGAACTCTGGATCGTTACGATTGATCAGAACGATACCGCGCGGGTTTGAACGAGTGCTATCTGGATAATGAGTTTTACTCAGAAGGGCTCTTTCCCCTGACTCGATAATCCGGTTCCCGCGCCATACGACACAACTCAGCCAACTGAGCGTATAGGTGGCCCAGTATCCCTACAAAGCCTGACTGTACGGCCCCGAACGTGGCGAACTCCCTCTCTATGTCCTGCACGAGTCTCTCGACCTTCTGAGGAGTAAGATTATGAGCAAGATCATTCCGCAATGAATTGACGTTGCGAAGGATACTCCACAGAACTTTCGGATCATCGTTAGGCAAGGTGAGTGCTTCGGCTAGGCAGATCGCCTGGTGTGAAGTTAGCCGGGCCGGTTTTATGGCTTCGGGGTTAAGCATACGCTCGTCTATGAATTCTCTAACTTTTTGCTCCAACAAAAGATGTCCCTTCAGAACGATAAGGGTGAGATCAGATTCCTGGTGCGGCATGTGTTGGAGAAAGTAGTCTAAAGATTCCCGCTCCTCTTTAGGCATCTGTTCTATCTCTCGACACCTTTCCTCAAACTCCGCCTTTTGCTCCTCTGAAAGCTTACCCGAATCAATCGCTTCTCTCGTCCATGCGATCAGCTCATCCAATGATTTCGGTTGTCTTTTGTCCTCCATTATCGCTTAAACCCTTCTCACCTATTGATTAGTAAACCTAGCATTATATAACAGCGGGCCTTTTGTTTCGAGAGTGCCACAAAGTGTTGTACTTGAAACCGTTTAGTGATATAAATCAGGGCAAAAATAGAAGCTAAGGGGTGGAATATGAAGCCAGAAGTGCCGGATGCTTTAGTCGCTCACGTTGCCCAACAGAACTCTGTCGCCTTCGTCGGTGCCGGTCTTTCGGCGGGGCTTGGACTGCCGGGCTGGCCGCAGCTCATCCGCCAGATGATTGATTGGTGCGAGGCCCAAAGCATCAGCCTGCCGAACAAAGCAGACATCGAGATTCTCCTTAACAAGGAGAAGGATTTGCTGGCGGCGGCGAGCGCCCTGCGCTCGCAGATGGGCGACGATAAATACCGCGAGTTCCTGAAGGGGGTTTTCCTACGGCCTGACCTGAAGCCGACGGAAGTGCATGAGCTCCTGGCCAGGCTCCCGTTCGTCGCGGCCGTCACCACCAACTATGACCACCTCGTTGAAGAGGGATATAGGAAAGTTCACCCCAATGAATCGGTCAGCGTCTTCACCCACACCGACCACGAGCAACTGGGGACGACCCTCAACGCCAAAAGATACTTCGTGCTCAAGGCGCACGGGACTGTCGAACGCCCGGAAACTATGGTCCTGGATTCGAAGGACTACAAAAAGCTTATCTTCAAGAGTGAAGCCTATCGCACGTTCCTGAGCTCGCTATTTCTTCACAGGACGACGCTCTTTTTGGGCTTCAGCATGACGGACCCAGAGCTGCTGTTTCTGCTTGCAGAGCTGAAAGAGATCTTCGAGGGGCACGTCACGACTCACTATGCGCTCATGGACGTGACTAACACGACTCAGACGAAGCAGGACCAGTTCGAGGAGGAATATGGGGTAAAAATCATTCCGTACACCCCGTCAGCACCGGATCATCCCGAGGTCAAAGCTTTCCTGCTCGAATTGAAGGAGAAAGTGACCCAGCAGGCCATCTGGTATCAGATGGAGGAGGCGCGAAAAGCCGCGGAGAATGACAACCCGCATTATGAAGTGGTGTTCACGACCGACGGCGAATTCTTCATCAAGGAAAAATACCCTGGGGCCGCAGAGAAGCACCCCTTGGTGTTCTCCATCACTATCAAAGGTGAGGAAGCGATAGAAGCGGTAAAGCGTCTCCAGGCCACAGGCGAGCCGCTGGAGATCAAAGACGAGCATATCGTTAGCGTTACCCTCCCCGATGTCATCAGCCGCTACATAGGGTGGACTCCAGAGCAACGCCAATTGAGCACGGGTGTCGGGCGCGGTGACATGAAACGTACCCTCAAGGTCACTATCGAGTGCCCAGACGGAGAAACGGCCTCTCTGGATAACATTATTCTGGAAGACGTTCAGAGCGGAAGTGAACAGGCGATCCTGACAAACGAGAAGCAGGATGTCCCCTGGAAATTCCGCATGACCATCACGGCCGGTGAAGAAGAGAAGAATATCAACTACACCTTCAACGATGTGGGTCTACCGGTGAAGCGGGCGCTCGAAGGGCTGCGCTTTAGCCGGGCGCTTTCAAAGGGCGGATTTTTCCGAATGGAGAATGTGGAGACGGGCGAGCAGTTCGCGCACGCTGACATCGCTCCCGGCTCCATGCCGCCGCCCGATCCACTTCTTATAAGAGTGTTGGAGGCCCTAGAGGTAATTCAGAAAAAGACGGGCGTGCTTTTCACCTCGCCCAGAAATGTTCCCGCAGAGATGGTTTCAAACATCTTAGCCGTCCAACAGATTATCGAAACTGGCAGGATAGAATTTCAGTCTCCGTATCGTCAGGCTACTACTGCTGGACAGGCTAAAGAGCTCGTCGAACGGTTTTCGAGAGAAGGAGAAACCGCAGGGTTTACTCAATCGGCAGGCGAATGGGTTTTCAATGTTCTGGGCAAGCCCGTAGAACTGGGGCCGGTGATGGTCTCCTGCGATAAGTGGCACATCACGCCAGAGGATCTGGAGGAGTTGAGAAAAGCTGTCGAAAACAGCTCGCCCGACGCAATAGTTGAAATCAGAATGACCCCGGTAGAGGGCACGAAGATTGAGGCGAAGGTGGCCAACTGGATGCCGCCCGAGGAAAGGGAGAAAGTTTACAACCATCCACACATGAGGATGACATCGCTTAACTTTCTTATTCCCCTGTTCCTTGAGTCCTCAATGACGGACGCAGGCACTCTGGACGTCCAGGCCTTCATGGCTTTGCTCAATGAAGCGAAAGGGCAAAAATCAGACCAGGGCGTTCCGCTAAATCCGCTGGATACCGTCACCCCGGAGGAATTAATAATGGTTTTAGTGCCGGCAACGGCAGGGCTCAAGCCGAACGAGAAATTGAATCTCGCCGTTAGCCTATATCAAGAGGGATGGCTCCCCTCCGGGGAAGCATCGCGTCTGGGCGGGGTTGCCGAAGCGACCATCATGAAGGAGCTGGACGAGCAGGGAGGAAGTGATAAAGCGCGTGGCGCCGGCTCGGATACTTAATTCCCTGCCCACGCTTCATTTATGGTGCTTCCACTGTCGAATCTGCTCTACCGCGGCGGCAAGCATCGTGGCCGCACCCTCGAAGTAGTTGCGCGCGTCCTCAGGCGCCATGTCATGGCTGTCCCTTAGCCTTCGTGCGACTCTTCTAACGCCATGATCACACTGCCGTATCCAGTCGGGGAGGTCGGGGTCATGGTCTGGGTTTTCGTACACGGCAGCAAAATATCTTGACAGGCTGCTAACCAACTGATTGCGGTTCATCTCCAAGCCTGCTTTATCGACACGCTGCTTATTAGAATAGTCGTAGTAAATAATTTCGAGGTCGCGCAGCAGGTCTTCCATGCCGGCATGTAACTCTTCGTCGCCTACAAGGTAGGGAAAATAGTCTTCAGTCATGACAGTTTTCGTGTTCTCCGATCATAGGAATAATATATATCGTTTATACCGTATGAGGACTGGGCAGATTAACAAAACAATGGTGGTAATCCCCTCGCAGGTCCGTGAGCCCTGGACGGGGACGCAATACTCTTGTCCTTTTAACCATTGATTGGCAATAACTGTCAATCATTTGTTTTAATCAATCACTGGACAGGCTGGCATGCAGCACAAAGAGCAGTATGATGTTATTAACTAAAACAATCCTCTTAATAGCAAATACGGTGTTTACGGCCGGGGCGCTTATAGCCCTGATCCGCTATGTCAGGAAGACTTCAGAGATTGCCGCGTCCTCTGAAGCCAACACGATCGCCTTAAAAAATACCACCGCCGCGAGCGTAAAGGCAGTTGAGTTATCAAGACAGCTACTTGCGGAGATGAAAGAAACGAGATCTATGCTCACGTCCCCTCTTGTCGTCGCCTCCTTTAAGAGAGAAGACGAGGGAGGATTCGACGGGCTCTTCTTCATCCTCGAGAACGTGGGCAAGGGCGTGGCCAGGGACGTAAGGTATAGCTTTTCCCCTGAACTGTGGAGCCATGACGAGGAAGCAGTCAAAAGGATACTGGAACTTGGTGAGGGCATCGATTCAGTGCCCCCGAATTACAGGCTGAGGAATTATTTCGGGCGCGCCGGCTTCTACGTTGATCTGGAGGGCGAGATGAACGAAGAGATTAACGCGGAAGCCCCGCGTCAGTTCGAGGTGACGGTAGCTTTTAATGACGCGATTACGGGTGAACAGCACTCCGACAAATATTTTCTTGATTTGGGGGTTCCCCTCGGCACATGCCCACAATAAGTCAACATAGTTACGACGTTATAGAGATCGCTGCTCTCGGGGTGAGCTGCCTGGTGAGCTTTGTAACATTAATCTACGTAATTAAGTACACCCGGAGAACAACAAGCATCGCCGAGTCCACTGCCCGGGCTGCGGATGAAGCCGCACAGACGGCAAGAATCACGGAGCAGTCTGTTGAGATTTCGTCCCGGATGGTCGAGGAGATGCGCGAGACCAGGGACGCCCAGATAGCACCTTATGTCTTTGCCTATTTTGACCAGATGAAAGGAAAAGATGCCACCAAAATATTTCTCGTAATCAAAAATGCGGGCGCGGGCCAGGCAAAGGACGTGCGGGTTAAATTCGAACCAGAACTTCAGAACGCCGGCGACTATTCATTAAAACATATACGGCGGCTTACGGAATACATCCCTTCACTGCCGCCGGGAGGAGAGATACGCCACGCATTCGCTTTGACGGTTACATACTTCAAAGCGCAGCCTCCTCTGCCCAAGAAATATAAAGTTCACACCACTTTTTACGGTGGCGCAAAGAAAGATGAAAGGAAGGTGGAACAGGTGATTTCGCTAGACTTTTTCTCGGGGCGTAGGAGCAATAGGGTGGAGGAAAAAGGCGAATGATGGACCAGATGTGAATGTCGCCTTCGGAAGAAGGCTCCCTTTACTCGTGTGAGACGTCTTTATGAATTTTCAGGAGCTATCGCCTTACGACCTTGGCCTCACCGGCAGCCCCGACGCGCTGCCTTACCTTATCGGCTATCTCAAGAACGGTGCGTCCAACGAAAAGAGGCTGGCCGCCTCCGCCGTGAGGAAACTGATCCCATACTGCAAAGAGGCTTGTGAAGGAGCAGTCCCTGCGCTCCTCTCGTGCCTTGAAGACCCGGCGCCGCAGGTGCGTCAGTACGCCATCAAGACTCTGGCCGAATTGGATCTCCCCGAAGAGGCGATAGAGCGGCTTAGGAACGTAAGTGACTCCGACGAAAAGGAATATAACCGCGCGTTCGCCGGAGAGATACTTAAGCGCCGGCGCTCGTCGCCAGGGCATGAGGCTTCAGCCATTCAAGCCGGTAGCCCTGACACTACCATCGCCTCGCTGGAAAAAGAGCTGTCACAGGAGAGCGAGGACTTCTCCTTCAGGGCTCGATTCCCGGCCGTCCACCGCACCATAGACGGTCATCTGGTTCGCTCGCGCGCCGAGATCATTATCGACAACTGGCTGTACGCCGCCGGCGTCGTCCACGCCTACGAGCGCATGGTGCCGGTCAAGGAAAATCTTTACTGCGACTTCTATGTCCCGGCCGGCGACGTCTACATCGAGTACTGGGGACTGGAGGCCGATCCTCTGTACGCCGAGAGAATGAGATCAAAGAAGGAGATTTACCAGAGGTATGGCCTCAGGCTGATAGAGCTGCGCGACTCTCACATCAGCCAACTGGACGACTACCTGCCGAAGTTCCTGTTGAAATTCAGCGTTCGTGTTCACCGTTGAGGTCAAGCGCGCTCTGCTTTTGCCAGGGCTTTACGAAGCCACCGGAGGCACTCCAGGTGCAGGCTCGCCGAAGAACCTACAAACTCCCCTGAACAACTGTCGCACAGCACCCCCGACAGTGAAATCTCCATATCGGCCTCCACATAAAAACGCCTGTTTCCGTAGCTCCTGGTCGCTGCCTTGGGGAGCGGCCTCCTATCCCACACGGCCTCTAACTCGCCCTTCTCAACGAGCCTGAGCGCAGCATGGAATATGAGGTTGGAGTTCGCGCCCTTGGGGAAGCCTGTGTTTCTTAGCCGCGGGTTATAAGTGGCGGCCAAATCCAAGATGTCCCCGCCACAGAACGGCTCTTCCTCTTTCAAAAAGCCCCGGAACAGACGCATGACAACGCGCTCTTCCTCCTCCGGGTGATTGCCCCCGAGCGGGACATATATCCACCGGTCTCCATAGCGCTCGACGAGCAACTCAAAATTCTCGCCGTCTGGGAAAAGATCTGTAGGGTCGTACCCGGTCCCGAGCCTTTCCGCGAAAAGATTATCGATGTCATTCAATGTTGCCGGGCTGCCCAGGAGCGCGCTCTCGGCCCGCAGCATGTAGTCTTCGTCGGCATCGAAGAAGATTCCCTGCTCTTCTGCATAACGGACGGCTTCCATGCCGCGGATCTCTTTCATCGCTCCAGCTTCCTCGTGATCAGAAGGTGTTAATTCAATGGCTCACCAAATCCGCTTGCAGCCCTGTTTTTTGCGGCCATCAAAATCTTGACCTTGCAGTATGCGCGTGCTAGATTTCGCGGCAATCAAAGGCCTCT
>DASVVZ010000085.1:0-19898 GCA_036389875.1 Pyrinomonadaceae bacterium | reverse complement strand
TATCAATAGCACGCTCGTAATCGGAAAGACGCGTGCGGTTAGTCGTGCCTACTTCGACCAGGCGCGTGCCGGATTCGGCCATCACGTCGGGCACGCGAAAGTCCCCGCCTATCTCCACCAGCTCGCCGCGCGAGACAATACCCGTGCCGCCCTTTGAGAGCACCGTCAGCACCAGCAGCGCCGCCGCCGCACAGTTGTTGACCACAAGGGCGCTTTCGGCTCCTGTCAGCTCCGACAGAAGCCGCTCCACGCGCTCGCCGCGACGCCCGCGCGCACCGGCCTCCAGGTCATACTCAAGCGTGCAATAACGCGCGGCTACATCCGCAACCGCTCGCCGCGCGGCTTCCGCCAGGGGCGCGCGCCCCAGATTGGTGTGCAGTATGACGCCAGTAGCGTTAATTACGCGGCGCAGGAGGCCCGCCCTGGCATCGCGCTCGCACGCAAGCTCAAGCTGCCTGACGGCCTCCGTTATCAGGGCTTCGCGCGTGTGGCTGCCGTTGGTCGATTCCGAATCGCGCGCCTCCGCCTGAAGCCTCGCGCGCAGCTCGTTCGTGACCGCGCGCGCCAAATTCGCCAGCAGCTTTTCGCCGACTCTCTCAATCAGCAGGCGGGCTTCCGGCGTGCGAAGGAGCGCGTCGACCGACGGAAGCGCCCGCAAAGAGCTACTGTTTCCCGTGCTATCTGCCATTTACAGAGCCTTCATTCCTTACTAAGCCACTCGACTTCAGACAAAAATAGCATAAAAAGAGTGTTGACACCGTGGATTCAAAACGGCTAGATTCGATTGTAGAGGATCGCGCCTCACTCAGCCCCGCCCGGCGCACCTTCAGAATAGGAGATACACCACACAGTGCCAATCCGCGAAAATAAGTGGGCCCGCGCCAAAGAGCAGCGAAAACAGAGAAACAAGCAGGGATTCGTATTCGACGAAGAGCCGACGGTAGAGGATCAACTGACTCGCCTCGAAGAGGACATCAGAAAGCTCAAGATAGAGTTTGACATCTACTTCAACGGCGCATCGAAGCGGCCCCCCTACGACACCAAGAACCGCGTCGAAACGGTATTCAAGCGGCTGGGCGACGACCGCTCGCTGACCTTCGCGCAGCGCTTTCGCCTCAACACCCTGACGGCGCGCTACACGGCCTTCAGAGAGCTGTGGCGGCGCACCATGCAGGGGCGCGAAGAGGGACGTGACCCTGTGTCACAGGCACGCGCTCAACAGCAGACCGAGCACGACGTGGAAGAGTTTCGCTCGACGGTCATCTGTAGCGACGCGCACTCCGACGTGCAGAGCGTGCGAGAGCTTTACGACGCGCTGGTAGAAGCCAAGCGCAGGTGCAACGAGTCCATCGATGACCTCTCCTTCCCGCGCTTTCATCACCTGATAGCCTCCAAGACCGATTCTTTGAAGGAGAGTTTGAACTGCGATCGCGTGAGATTCTCCGTAGACGTTGAGGGCGGGCGCGTCAACTTCAAGGCCAAAGCCGACGATAACGACTAAGTCCCAAGTTCCAGGTCCCAGGTTCCAGGCCAGGAGAATGATTTCTCTGACATGGGATTTGGGACTTGAGACTTGGGACTTAATGTTGGCGCTTTCCGGACTCAAACCGGAAGCCGAGTGGCTTTCTTCAAAAAGCCTGACTTACATCTTTATCACTTTTTCGGCCTGGGGGCCTTTGGGGCCTTGCGTCACTTCGAACTCGACCGTCTGACCCTCTTCGAGAGTCTTGAAGCCGTCGCCCTGAATGGCGCTGTAGTGAACAAAGATGTCCGAAGAGCCGGGCTGCTCAATAAAGCCGTAACCCTTCGAGTTATTAAACCACTTGACCTTACCGGTAATTCTAGACATAGCAGACGAATCCTCCTAATGATTCGGTAAAACCGGGGTGGATGAAAGCCCTTGGAGAGAGTCTTACACCGCCTCCGACGAGGTGAACACTTGTGAGCCGGATGCGCTTCTTGAAATGGGAGCGCTCCACAAACACACAAACAAAAAAGCCTGCGACTGATGGGGGGCGCGCGCGGTCAACTAAGTGAACGCGCATGGCCGAATCAGACACAGACTAGCGGGGACAAAACAAAACACATTGCTGTAAAGCTTGCAACTCGAAGATGCGTGGGCGGATATTTGGGTGTGCCCTGCACTCGAAACGACTGCGCATACTACGCGATAGCCTTTTACCGTGTCAAGCGAAAAAATCGCAAAAAACAGATTTTTGTTGACTTAACCGCTCCTGCAAGAATAAAGCTAACGTCTCGTTTTCTTTGTACGCTTGCCGTCAAAGCAAGCTAAAACTTCAACGCCGCAAACGCAGAAGAGACGCTAGATGGGGCGCAGAGAGAGTGTGTGAGTGTGCGTTAAGCATTCCACCTCTCTTCGCTAATCTACGTGTCTCTTCTGCGTCTGCGGCGTTGAATTGCCGCACTCGCGGCCCTATCTCCTGCTCTTGCCGCCCGAGTTGCGTATGTCCAGCTCTTTCAAAATCCAGCCGGCGCCGCCGAACTTATCCGTGACAAAGAGCACGTAGCGTATGTCAACGGAGATGGTTCGCCCCTTCGCTTCATTGTAGAAGAAGTCGTTGCCCAGACCCTCGTAGTTGCCGTCAAAGACTATGCCGACCTGCTCGCCGCGTCCGTTTAAGATGGGGCTGCCGGAATTGCCGCCTATGATGTCCGTGGTCGAGAGGAAATCAACAGGCACATCGCCGCCCACGCCGTACGGGCCGAAATCCCTCGCACGATAAAGCTGCTTCAGCTTGGCCGGAACGTCGAAGGGCTCGCGTCCCGTGTCCTTCTCAACTACTCCGGCCAGCGTAGTGAACGGAGAATAAGAGATGGCCTCGCGCGGCACGTAGCCTTTGACCTCGCCATAGGTGAAGCGCAGCGTGCGGTTGGCGTCCGGGTAAGGCTTCACGTTACGCATGCCGCTCATGCCCTCCAAGAGAAGCGGGCGCAGGCGTCCGACCAGTAGGTTGAAGCTCTGCTGTCGAGACTGAATCTTCTGCACTTCAGAGCC
The DNA here is from genome assembly GCA_036389875.1 of Pyrinomonadaceae bacterium. GTDB lineage: Bacteria > Acidobacteriota > Blastocatellia > Pyrinomonadales > Pyrinomonadaceae > JACVRN01. The sequence goes on along the minus strand of DASVVZ010000085.1, from coordinate 16,882 downwards.
AAGATCAAGCGCCAGCTCGACGAGCGGCTCTTTCATCCCGCGCATCTCCGACAAAGGAACGTCGAAGAGGCCGGCCACTGACTCGGCAGTCGAGAATCGCCTGCTGTCAACGATGCTGGAGGCGAATTCCTCTTCGGCCCGCGCGCGCGCATCAGCCTGAAGATTGGCGAAGCGTCTTTCAATAAACTCCACCTTCTGTCCCGCGGGAAGCTCAGCCGCCCTGCGCAGCATGTAGAGCAGCATCTCGCGCTCGACGCCCGCGTTGCGCGCGGCGAACGTAGGCGCAATACGTCCCCTAGCTCGCTGCACGGCCGTAGCGTTCAGGATCGGGTTGCGCTCCGTCTCAGGCTTCTCCTTGTCTGCGGCGAACTGCTGGGCCAGGTAGACCATGCCGAGCAGGTCGCTGGCCGAGAACATCTGTTGAACCAGAAGGTCCCGCTGAGCCGTTGAAGTCAGCTCACGGTAGGCCTTATCAAGCTCGGGCAGGACCTGGCCGTACTTCGCCTGACGCTGCGGATCCTGGCCGACCCATGTCATAAAAGCCGCTTCGTCGGCGCGCTTCTTCTCAACTATGCCAGCGCGGCGCATGGCCAGCACGGAGCCTTCGAAATTTTTGAGCGCGTTGCTCAAATCAAAGATGGGGCCTTGCAGCTTGACGCGCAGCGCCGCGTTGTACTTGCCGGCGTTTCGCATGGCCTCAATCTGATTTCTGTAAACGTCCACGAGGAAAGGAAGCACCGTGTCCTGGTTGTAGGCCACCGAATAGCTCTCGCGGTAGCGGCGCGTTGAGCCCGGATAGCCCATGACCATAGTGAAATCGCCTTCCCTCACACCGGCCGTGGAAAGCGGCAGAAACTTTCTGGGCTTATACGGCACGTTGTTGGGCGCATAATCTGCGGGCTTCCCGTCCGGCCCTACGTAGGCGCGCATGAAGGTGAAGTCGCCGCAGTGGCGCGGCCACTCGAAGTTATCATCGTCGCCGCCGAAGAAGCCTATGGATTTCGGCGGAGCATAGGCTATGCGTACGTCGCGCAGCACCAGATAGTCGAACTGGTAATAGGTGAGCCCTTCGTTCATGGCCAGCACGCGGCGGCGCATGCCTTCCGCCTGATTCGTGCCCTCAGCTTCCATCGCGCGAACCTTCGTCTGAATCGCCCGGTTGCGTTCGGTCGGTGACATGCCGCTATTGACGCCGCCCAAAACGTCGGTTGTTACGTCCTTCAGGGCTTGCGTGATGGAGACTGTGTAGTCGGGCGCGGGCAACTCTTCGGCGCGAGAGTTCGCCGTGAACCCCGTGGTGCCCAGGTCTTTGTTCGCAGTCGAGTTGGCTACGAGCGCGTCAAAGGCCACGTGATGATTGGTCAGGAGCAGCCCGTCGGCCGATACGAATTCGCCCGTGCCGCCCCCTACTATGACGACGGCATCCTTTATGCTGACGCCGTTCGGGTCATAAAGCTCTGTGGGCTTGAGCTTCAAGCCCTGTTTGGCAAGACGGTCGAAAGGAAGCGAGGCTATCGCGTCGGGCAAAAACATTCCCTCGTCGGCGACAGCGCGCAAGGGAGCAACGCTCACGAGCATCAGCGCTACCAGCACTATACTCACAAAGCGCGAGAGTCTGTGGGATTTCATGATGAATCTTCCTTTGAATCTGATTTTGCTAAATTGAAAATTGGATACGAGATATTAACAGAAGAAGGGAAGGAAAGACGAGACCGTAGACAAGACGAACAGCGCGGCGAGTAGGAGCTTTACGCTCAACTACCGCCGCGCCGTCTCATCTCTATGCTCTCTTTTATTCGAGCGGAAGATACTGGCAGGGGTTGACGGGCTCATCGTTGATGCGAACTTCGTAGTGAAGGTGCGGGCCCGTCGAGCGGCCCGTGGAGCCTACGCGACCGAGCTGCTGGCCGCGCGCAAGCAGCTGGCCTAACTCGACGTCTATGCCGGAGAGGTGGCCGTAGCGGGTGGTCAGCCCGTTGCCGTGGTCTATGATGACAATCTGCCCGTAGCCGTTCTGCCATCCGGCAAAGATGACAGTTCCCTGAGCGGCGGCCATGACGGGCGTGCCCGAAAGTGCAGAGATGTCCTGTCCTGTATGAAACTCGGAGCCCAGGCCTCCGAAGGGATTGCGTCGGCCTCCGAAGCCGTCCGTCAGTTCACCGGCGACCGGCCAGATGGAAGGCACAGTCGCGCGACGCTTGAGCACCTCTTCGTAGGACTTCAGCTCTCTTTCCAGATAATCGGTCTTGTATTCGACGGCGACAAGGCCCGGAAGGCTGTCCAGCAGAACTTCCGGCCCGCCGGTTCCGCGATTTTCGGGCGTTCTGTTTTCGCTATTTGCGCCGGACAATTCAACCAGACGGCGCGCGTTGTCTTCAACGGCCTCTATGCGCTGGTTCAGATTGTTAAGCTGCCTGCGCTGGCGCTCATTCTCGGCGCGCAGGCGCTCGTTCTCGCGCTCGATGCGCACGTGTATGGCCTGCTGCGTCAGCCCGTAAAAGCCGTAGAGGGCTGCCGAGAGGGCTACCAGACCGAGGACGGTCAACAACTTGAGTGTTCGCTTGTGAACTCGTATCTGACGTATGCGAGCGCGGGAACTATTAGTGCGGGCAACAAAAAATGCGTACAGACGGTCGTCTCTAACCATCAAATCTGCTCCTTGGGCTGTCAGACGGGGGAGAGCGCTAAATGCGTACAAGGGAGCGCCTGAAACCCATTAGACAGCAGAAAGGCACAGCCCGCCGGACGACGGCGACTGATGCTAAATCTACAAATTACGGGGACTTAACTTTTACCTGCTTGATGGAACCCTGGCAGCCCCAGACCCTTCCCTCTGAAGTGATAACCGATACGATAAAGGGTCTGGCGTTTGATTAGCTGCAAGGTCGCGGAAACTATCACATCAGGCAGGAGATTGCAACCGGCCAGAAGATCAGGTGAGGATAAGAAAAGCTCACGCGCGGCCTCTTTTCAGGCAACCGCGTGTGAGCTTTATCTTCGGAATTCGATGGTGGAAAAGCTTAAATGTCTTCCGCTTCGCGCTTGCGCGAGCGACGGCCGCGAAGCATGGCGAGCACTATTATGAGAAAGAGCCCTACGAAGAGGACTATGATTCCGATCTTGAGCGCCGCCATGATAAAGGTGACTAGCGAAATCAACTGTTTCAGGAGAGTAACGACCAGAACGAGTATCGTTAAGATAAGGCCCCAGCCACTGGCTGCTTTTATGAAAGATGACATGACCGAATTACCTCTTGACTTCCGAATTACCCGAAAACCCTACTCACTATAACAGAATCCTTTAACAAAAAGCGACGATCAAAGAGATACGCGGCTTTCATCGCGGTCGCTACGCGTTATCGCTTTCCTTCAAAGGGAAGTGGGCCGCCAGCCTCACGCGCCGAGACCTGCGTGATTATCTCGCCCGTGCCGAAGCGAGTGCTCGCTTCAAAGGGGGCGCTGATGATGGAAGGCGGCGGCTGATTCACGTCGAACGCGGGCAACGAATCGCGCACGCGCTTCTGCCTGCGACGCAGGAAATCCACCAGCATGTATGCGCCGAGGATTACCAGCAGAATGGGGAGAAACTGTTTAACGGGGAGCTGTATGCTAAAGACTGTGTGCAGCAGGAAGATTGTGCCCAGAACCAGAAGCGTGACGCCCCACGCGACGGGGTTGCCGTAAAGACGGCGCGCTATAACATCCTCTTCGGCGTTCGGGGCTAGCCCGGAGCGCAGCATCTGCGCCGTACGGCAGGCGTCAATGGCCGCGAAGCACCATGTGGCTATGAATCCCAGCACGAAGAAGGGCAGGCCGTCCGTGACAATCGCCATCTGAAAGAAGCTTGCGAAGATGGCGAAATGGACTATCGCCTTGGAAGTCTGGCCGTTGTAGGCCGCGCCGAGTCCCGGCACTATGAAAGAAAGAAGCGTTGCCAGCAGGGGCGAGCTGTTGCGGCGAAGTGCGGGCGCCGAAGATGAGCGAGCCTGCTGTCTGAGAATCTCCACGCCCGTCACTATGCAGTCCTGGCAGAACGGAAATCCTTTGATGCGATGGTCGCACGCAGGGCAGAGCGGCCGGGCGCAGTTGTTACACTGCACGACCGCAGGGTTTCTCATGTGATAAGCGCAATTCATCAATTTACCCATCTGCTGCGGCTCTAATCTCTCTTTAACGATTTTCCTCTTTGCTCTCGCCTGGATTCTGCGAACCCTGCTTCTCCGATTGATTAATCAATCCCTTCATGCTGGAGGCGCCGTTCACATAAGTTTTTTCAGCAAGCCGGATGCTGGCGCGATACATGCCGCCGACAGAGCCGTCCGCAGAGACCGTGCTGGTCAGAACCACTACGGCCACCAGTAGCATGGTTGCCACGGTGGCGAACTGCGGCGAGACAATCGGGTCCAGGAGGCTGCGCATCCACGCTCCTATGCGGGCGGCAAGGGGCGCGCGCACCTCTTCGGCATCGGTTGTGCCGAGCGTCGCCTGCAAGATTCTCTCGTGCAGACCGGCGGGCACGGGCAGTTCTTCGCTGATGTAGGTGTAGCAAGCGCCTATGGAGCGCACGACCTGACCGGGCAGTTCCGTGCAGCGTTCACAAATAGCAGCGTGTCTTTCCCAGCGATGAAAAAGCGGAGCAGGCAGGAATCCGTCCAGGTAATCCGTGAGGTATTCTTCAAACTCTTCGCAGCTCATGCCAGCGCTGGGCATGGTGCGCATGATAATCCGCGCTTCTAATTCCGCGGCAGGCGGCGCGGGCGCTTGCGAGGCGCGGCAGGCGGACAAAGTCTTCTTGACTTCACTTAAAAGCTCGTGACAGACCGGACATCGCATAGCGTGCTCTGCAAAAGCACGATTCGTGTCGGCCTCCAGCACGCCGTCCAAATAATCCGTCAAACGATCCTCAAATTCTGCGCAAAGCATTCTGTTTTCCGTTTCTCGCCCCTTTTTCAAGTTTCTGTCAGTTTCGAGACCGAAAGCTGTCTCACAGCCCTGTAGACGCTTTCGGCCTCCCCTTTTGTCTTTAAGTATTCGACATGGCCACCACTCGCATGCGCCGCAGGATTTTCGCCAGCTCTATGCGCCCGCGATTGATGCGCGATTTGACCGTGCCCTCCGGTATCCCCAGAAGGTCAACTATCTCCTGATAGCTCAGCTCTTCTATATCGCGCAGTATGACGCAGGTGCGCAAATCCGGGCTCAGCTTGTCAATTCCGGCCTGCACCTGAGCGCCAAGCTCTCTGCGCTCCATATCGTTCTGCACGGAGCCAGCGCCGGAGCGCAGGTGATAAGTGTGATCCTCAAGATCGTCAGCCTGCGTGTCGTGCGGCGTGCGCTGGCGGCGGCGGTAGTCGTCAATAATCAGATTGCGCGCCAGCCTCATGAGCCAGTTCTGCAGGTCGCCCTGCTTCGGGTCGTACTGTTCCAAAGAACGATAGACGCGTATAAAGACTTCCTGCGTCAAATCTTCTGCCGCGTCCGCGCGAGAGGTGAACCGATAGGCTAAGTTATAGATGCGGCGGGAGTAGCCCGAAACAATCTCCTCCCATGCCGCGCCGTCGCCCGCCCGGCACCTCCTGACCAATTCGGCTCCGTCGCCTACAGCCAAACTCTTTGCAGCTCCCACCCTATCCTTCTCCAATTTTGCTCAGCCTCACGACGCGACCAGCGCCAAAGCCCCACAAGGTGGAAAACTCCCTTGTCAAGCAGATGTTACGACCATGCCGCGGGTAAAGTTCCCCTGAATCTGGAAGATGCCGATGGCTAGAGTTTAGAGGTTGCCGAAAAGAAGATCAACCCGCTCGGCTGCGCCCCCTGACCTGCGGCTTCTGCCGTCTTGCGCCTGCGCGGGGAACTGTAGTAGCCTCTCACAGCCACCCAATATATTGTGGTCGCTGCCTGTTCAAGTCAAGCCTGAAGCTTCATGAGAGGCATTTGGCCGGTCATCATCCAGAGGCTCTGAGTTTTTGCGTAAACACCTGAAATTCATCGCACTTATCCTGCTGGCCGCGCTCATCCTGTGGTGGTTCGGGCGGGGGCTGGACTGGAAAGAAGTGAGCGCGGCGGTTAAGAGCTCCGACTGGCGGTTATTGACGGCGGCCGTACTGGTCATCTGCGTAGGATACCTGATAAGGGCATATCGCTGGCGGGTGCTGTTAGCGCCACTTGCGCCCGCAAGGCTTCGAGAGGTGTTCGTGGCGACCACCATGGGTTTTGCGGCGATTTTCATCTTCGGGCGCGCGGGCGAGGTGGTGCGCCCCGTCGTGCTGCCGCTCAGGGACAGGCGCGTGCGCCCGGCCGCCTCGTTCGTCACGATAGCGGTCGAGCGCATCTGCGATATGTCGCTGGTGGCGGTGCTCTTCGCACTTAACCTTCTGTGGTTTCCAGTGCCCGCCGAGCGTGCGGCGGAGTTCGCCAACATTCGCAGGTCGGGCCTGGTTCTGCTGGTAGCCATTATCTTGGGCCTGCTCGGCCTTGCCTGGTTCAAGCGGCGCTCCGGAGGCGCTGTAAAGTGGGTGGGCAAGACCCTTAAGCGAGTCCCTTTCATGCCGAAGCGAGTTGCCGACGCGCTCGTTCATCTGCTTGAACAACTGGCCCGCGCCCTCGGCATCTTCGTTGATGCGCGTGAGTTTTTGATGACGGCGGCCTGGTCCGTCTCTTTATGGGTAGTGATAGGCATAGCCACCTGGTGCGTGCTTCATGCCTTTGGCCTGAATTTCGGGGCCAAGCAGTCGCTCTTTGTGATGTGCTGGGGATTGGTGGGCTCTATGGTGCCGACGCCGGGGGGCTCGGCCGGAGCCTTTCACGCGACGACGCAGTACGGCCTGCACACTTTTCTGGGCGTGGATGCGAACAAGGCTGCGGCCATAGCCATCATCATGCACCTTGTATTCTTCGGCCCGGCGCTCTTCTTCGGCCTCTACTACTTTCTCAGAGGCGAAGTGAGCCTGAGCGCCGTGCGCGAGATGGCTCGGCCCGAAGCCGTGGAGCACGCAATCGAAGACGAAGACCTGGATGTTAATAGAAAACCGGCAACCGAAACTGTCTAGACCCTCTGGACTCTAGACTTAAACAACGGAGTTGTTTATGAAGTGTCCCTTCTGCGGTTTCTTGGAAGATAAAGTGGTGGATTCGCGCGAATCCCGTGAGGGAGATGCCATCAGGCGCAGGCGCGAGTGTCTGCGCTGCGAGCGGCGCTTTACCTCTTACGAGCGCATAGACGAAATCCCCTACATGGTGATTAAGAAGGACGGGCGGCGAGAAGCCTTCGACCGCAACAAGGTGATGGCGGGATTACTGCGCGCCTGCGAGAAGCGGCCCGTGCCGAGCTCCAAGCTCGAATCAATCGTCAACTCGATTGAGAAGTACGTGCAGGAATCGCCCGAGCGCGAGCGGCCTACCAGCAAGGTCGGCGAGATGATTATGCGCCGCCTTAAAGAGCTTGATAAGGTCGCATACGTTCGCTTCGCCTCCGTCTACTTGGAGTTCGAGGACGTGTCGGAGTTCATGCACGAGCTGAAGAATCTGGTGCGCTCGCGGCAGGGCGGGCACCCGCAGGCCGGTAAACGAGCATGAAGAGAGAGCGACCGCGAAAGATCACAGTCGAGATGGTCAAGGCAGTCCACGCCACGGGGCTTGAGCGCATAGAGCTTGAAAAGCTGCGCGACCGCGTGGGCCGTCTCTTTGCCGCCTTGCAGGAGGCTACGCAGGCGGAGGCTCCGCCCGCGCCCGGCTCATGGCTGCCGCCCGTAGACCTCTGCGAGATGGAGGATGAGATAGTCGTGCGCATAGAATTGCCGGGCGTGCGCGCGGCCGACATCAAAGTCGGATTAACGAGCGAACAGCTAAGCGTCTCTGGTCAGAAGAAAAAAAACGCGCCACGCCAGCACGTTCTCTCGCATCTATGTTCCGAGAGGAGCTACGGCCCTTTCAATCGCACGATTCCGCTGCGCTGGACTGTCAGCGTACGCGAGGCGACTGCGGAACTTAAAAACGGCATCTTGCTGGTGCGCCTTCCGAAACTGAAGGACAGGCGCGGCGCGGCATTTAAGGTGCCGGTTAAAGAGGCTGGCGATTAAGCCCGCGCGGCTGGTCAGGAAGGCTGAACCCTTAGCTTATTTTGATTCCCACTTACACAACAGGGCTTCATGTTTAATAGAAGGAAATTATGTCCACTATCATCAATCAAGAGATACCCGAGGGCTTAGAAGGCTCGGACGGAACAGGCGGAGAGCAGCTACAGATTCCGAGCGAGCTGCCCGTGCTGCCGCTTCGAGACATAGTCATTTATCCGTTCATGATTGTCCCGCTCTTCGTCTCGCGCGAGCGCTCGATTCGCGCCGTGGACGAGGCGCTCGGCGAAAATCGCATGATACTTCTGGCCTCGCAGAAAGATTTGGACAAGGAGGAGCCTGCCGGAGAAGACCTCTACCCGATAGGCACGGTGGCCGTCATCATGCGCATGCTGAAGTTGCCGGACGGGCGCATACGCATTCTGGTTCAGGGCCTGACCAGAGCGCGGCTCGATGCCGTGGAAGCCGGCGGCGAATACCTTCGCGCCCGCCTCACGGTCATGCAGGAGCCGCCCGCTCCCGAGCGCTCGCTGGAAGTCGAAGCGCTTGTCAGAAACGTGCGCGCTTCAATGGAGAAGGCCGCGAACCTCGGCAAGAACATCTCGCCGGAGGTGATGGCCATCATAGCCAATCTTGACGATGCGGGTCGTCTTGCAGACCTCTCGGCTTCCAACCTTGAGCTGAAGGTGGAGGACGCGCAGAGCGTGCTCGACATAGCCGACACGACCGCGCGGCTTCGTCGCGTCAACGAGCTTCTCAACAAAGAGATTGAAGTTCTCACTGTCCAGCAGGAAATTAACACGCAGGCGCGCGCCGACATCGACCGCTCGCAAAGAGAGTTCTACCTGCGCCAGCAGTTGAAGGCCATCCAGTCGGAGCTCGGCGAGGGCAACGAGCTTGCGGAAGAGGTCACGCAGTTTCGCGAAAAGATTGAAGCTGCACGCATGCCCAAGCCTGCGGAGGAAGAGTCCTTCCGACAGCTTAAGAAGCTTGAGCGCATGCACCCGGACGCCGCCGAAACGGCGACCTTGAGAAACTGGCTTGAGATTATGACGGACCTGCCGTGGTCTAAGGCGTCCGTTGATAATCTGGATTTAATCAAGGCCGAGCGCATACTGAACGAAGACCATTACGGGCTGGAGCGAGTCAAGGAGCGTATCATAGAGGCGCTCGCCGTGCGCAAGCTGAAGGAGAAGCCAAAGGGGCCTATTCTTTGTCTGGTTGGCCCGCCGGGAGTGGGTAAAACTTCTCTCGGGCGCTCGATTGCGCGCGCGCTAGATAGAAAATTTGTGCGCCTCTCTTTGGGCGGCGTGCATGACGAGGCGGAGGTTCGCGGCCACCGCAGAACTTATGTCGGCGCTATGCCGGGCCGCATCATTCAGGCGGTGCAGCAGGCCGGAACTAACAACCCGCTCATCATGCTGGACGAGATTGATAAGGTGGGCGCGGACTTTCGCGGCGACCCGTCCTCGGCTCTGCTGGAAGTCCTGGACCCGGAGCAGAACAACGCCTTCCGCGACAACTATCTTGGCGTCACCTTTGATTTGTCGAACGTGATGTTCATGACGACGGCCAACGTGCTTGAGACGATTCAGCCGGCGCTCCGAGATCGCATGGAGGTCATTCGGCTCGCGGGTTACACGGAAGAAGAGAAGCGCGAGATAGCGCGACGCCACCTCTTGCCGAAGCAGTTGGAGGAGAACGGCATCTCCGTCAAAAACGTTCACATCTCCAAGACGGCGATTACCGCCATCATTCAGCAGTACACGCAGGAGGCTGGCCTTCGCCAGCTTGAGCGCGAGATAGGAACCATCTGCCGAAAGGTCGCGCGGCGCATCGCCGAAGGTAATACCGAGACCGTTCGCGTCACCGTCAAGAACCTTCATGAGTTCCTTCGCGCGCCGAAGATTATCCCTGATGAGATACTGAAGAAAGACCAGGTGGGTGTGGCGACGGGCCTTGCCTGGACTGCCGTGGGTGGCGACGTGCTGTTTATAGAAGCGCTGCGCATGAAGGGCAAAGGCGGGCTGGTGCTTACGGGCCAGCTCGGAGACGTGATGCGCGAGTCCGCGCAGGCCGCCTACTCCTACGCCAAGTCGCGCGCCGTCGAGCTTGAAATCAACGAAGAAGATTTCAACCAGTACGACCTGCACATACACATCCCCGAAGGCGCTATCCCGAAGGACGGCCCCTCGGCCGGCATCACCCTGGCGACCGCCATGGTCTCCGTGCTCTCGCAGCGCCCGATCAGAAAAGACGTTGCCATGACCGGCGAAATCACTCTGCGCGGCAACGTGCTGCCCGTAGGCGGGGTTAAAGAGAAGGTGCTGGCGGCCCGCAGAGCGCGGGTTTCGACCATAATCCTGCCCCAGCAGAACCGCCGGGACATGGACGAAGTCCCCAAGGAGCTTTTCGGAGACATTCGGTTCGTCTTCGTGGATAACGTGCGGCAGGTCTTCCGCGAGGCTTTGAGGGATAAGGTCGTGCCGCCCGCCCCCGTGCGCGGCTCTCGCCCGGCCAGGCTCCCGCAGGCGGCCTCGGGGACGACGCATTGAGGCAATTTAACTTTAACTATTCCCGCACTTAGGGGGGCTAAATTTTTGGTTTTTGCGGCGCAACCCGTGCGGCCTCCGGCGCATCTTTATTTCATTGGCGAAGCGGCATTTAAGTGGAAAACTTCACCGCTTCGCCTTCTCTTTGTAATAGGGCACAGGTTTGACACCCCCCGGGGCGTATGCTAACCTTCGCGTTCTGTGGCTTCGCTACAATTTTGCAAGCCCTACCACGCGAAGCCCTAGCCTAAAAGGAACTAATTTAAGACCCTCGCGTTTTTATCTGGTGGATGCCGCTTGTGCGACTCCTATGTGAGAGATGTCGCCGTCGTGGATTCGCTTTAAGGTCTCAATAAAGGAGAACGACGACTGATGAGGAAGACCTTCCCCCGCTTGAGCGCGCTGGCCCCCCTGGCTCTTTTCGCTATATTTTTTATCTCCGCAATTAACGTTTCCGCACAGGGATCACTGGGCTCGTCCTTACGAAACACTCCGACAGAGATGGATAGGAATGCTCCCCGGGTGGAGCAGATCATCACTGAATCCGAGCGTCTCTTTCATGAAGGCGAGATTCACCTACAGGCCAACCAGCGTTTTGAGGCGCGTGAGAAGTTCGATAAAGCTGTTGACACTATTCTGAATTCCGGCCTTGACGTGCGTGGGCTGCCCCGCCTGAACACCTACTATGTGGAGCTTACGGAGCGTATCTATCGCCTGGAAGTCCCGCAGCAGCGCAACACGCCCGGCGCAATTCTCAACCAGCAGGTTGCCAGGAACATCCCCGCCGCCATGACTGATGCTCAGCAGGACGGGCAGGATGAGCAGGTAGTGGGGTTCAAGGATCAGAAGTTCGAGCCTTCGCCGCTGGACGAACTGGCCAAGCTCATACTGACGCCCGCTGAGATTAACGTTGACCCGCTGGACCTCGAAGGCCTGGAAGTAGCCAAGAATCAGATTGACTTCCAGTTCAACGTCAATCCGCTGATACAGGGATTCATCAACTATTATCAGGGCCGCGGCCGCGTCACCATGGAGACGGGCATACGCCGCTCCGGTCAGTTCATGCAGATGGCCCGCAGGATTTTCCGCGAAGAGGGCGTGCCCGAAGACATAGCCTGGCTCGGACAGGTGGAGAGCGGCTGGCGCGCTAAGGCTTATTCGTCCGCCGCAGCTTCCGGCCTCTGGCAGTTCATCCCCAGCACGGGCCGCAACTTCGGCCTGCGTCAGACCGCATGGATTGACGAGCGTAACGGCTTTGAGAAGGCCACGCGCGCATCGGCCAGGTATTTGAAGTTCTTAGCCAATCGATACAACGGCAACTGGGAGCTGGCGATCGCCGCCTACAACACGGGCGAGGGAAACATTGACCGCGCCATTCAGCGCGCGGGCCGTGCGGACTTCTGGGCCGTCTATCCTTACATCGCGCAGGAGACGCGTAACTACGTGCCTAACATTCTTGCGACGATTCTGATTACGAAGAATCGTGAGAAGTACGGCTTCGGCAGCATTCGCCCGGATGCGCCGCTCTCTTACGACACGATTCAGGTTCAGAACGCCACGAGCCTGCAACTGGTTGCCGCAGCAACGGGCACGAGCGTGGACTTCCTGCGCTATCTCAACCCGGAACTTCGCAAGGACGTGACTCCGCGCGGCGAAGCTTACGCGCTACGCATCCCCGCAGGTAGAGCTGCTCAGGCCGTTGCTTACATCAAGAATGTTCCGGTGGATCGTCGCGACCAGTCCCCGCGCCTGACGCAGGCCGTGGTTGGAATCTACGAGAGACCCAACACGTCTGCTCCGGCGCAGCGCAATCTGCTGATTGTGAAAGCGCGCAGCGGCGACACCATTGCCAAGATTGCCGAGCGCTCTGCCGTCTCGGCCGAGGAAGTGGCGAAGATAAATGGCATGACCGCCGACGCAGAATTACAGGCTGGTCAGGAAATCAGAGTTCCGTCCAGGACCAGCGCCCCGCAGCGTCGCGGCGGACGTTAAGCCTTAAAACAGCCCGGAGCTTCACCCGGAGCGCCTGGCCGAAACCTGAATCCGGTTAAAATCCTTGAGCGCGCCTTTCAAGGTTCATGAAGGGCGCGCTCAATTTTTTTGTTTCGATGATTAGGAGCACTTCTCACACATGCTCTTTCGCACACAGTCGGCGGCAGTTTACGGCATAGACGCAGACCTTGTTGACATAGAAGTGGATTTGACGCCCGCCCGTGGTGAAGCCGATTCGCCTTCGTCCATCACCATCGTAGGCTTGCCGGACGCAGCCGTCAGGGAATCCCGCGAGCGCATACGCGCGGCCATCACCAACTGCTCCTTCTTCTTTCCCTTTCACAGGACGACCATCAACCTTGCTCCTGCCGATGTCAGAAAGGAGGGGGCGAGCTTTGACCTGCCGATTGCGCTCGGCATCCTCGGCGCAAACGGCGACCTGGGTGAAATAGAAAGCCTGACCGATGTGCTCTCCTTCGGAGAGCTTTCGCTTGATGGTCGAATACGTCCCGTTCGCGGCGCTCTCCCCATAGCGCTGCGCGCAAGAGACGCTTCCATACCGCATCTCTTCTTACCGGAAGAGAACGCAAAGGAGGCCGCAGTTGTCTCGGGCATCAACGTCTACTCCGTTTCAAACCTCAGACAGGCCGTGGATTTAATCGCCGCGCTTCGCTCGCAGAATCCGCCCTCGCCCCTTCGGGTAGACCCTTCCGAGCTTCTGGTATACAAAGACCGATACCATGTGAATTTTCGTGAAGTGCGCGGCCAGCACGCAGCCAAGCGCGCCCTGGAAGTCGCGAGCGCGGGCTCTCATAACATACTGCTTATAGGCCCGCCCGGCTCGGGCAAGACCATGCTGGCCAAGCGGCTTCCAACCATCCTCCCGCCGCTTGAGTTCGAAGCGGCGCTTGAGCTGACGAAGATTCATTCGGTCGCCGGTCTCACAGGCAGCAAAGGTCTCGTCACAGAGAGACCCTTTCGCTCCCCGCATCACACCATCTCCGACGCAGGGCTGATCGGCGGCGGAAGTGTTCCGCGTCCGGGCGAAGTCTCCCTCGCGCATCAGGGCGTGCTCTTTCTGGACGAGCTGCCGGAGTTTGACCGCAGCGTCCTTGAAGTCCTGCGCCAGCCCCTGGAAGACCAGCGAGTCACCATCAGCCGCGCCTCAATGTCCCTGACCTTCCCTGCGTCATTCATGTTAGCGGCTGCCATGAATCCGTGTCCCTGCGGCTTCTGGAACGACCCCACGCGCGAGTGTCGCTGCACGCCTTTGCAGATTCAGCGCTACGTAGGCCGCATCTCCGGCCCCTTGCTTGACCGCATAGACATACACATTGATGTCCCCGCCGTACGCTTCAAGGAGTTGACCGGGCGAGGCGCGCCGGAGACGGAAGACTCCTTCGCGATTCGTGAGCGAGTGATGCGCGCGCGCGCCATGCAGCACGAGCGCTTTCGCGCTGAGGAAGGCCTCTACAGCAACGCACAGATGACGCCCGGGCTTATACGCCGCTACTGCTCGGTGGATGCTCACGGCGAGTCGCTGCTTGAGTCTGCCATGGCCCGGCTGGGCTTGTCCGCGCGGGCCTACGACCGCATACTGAAGGTCAGCCGCACGATAGCGGATTTGGCCGAAAGCGAGCAGATTCAGCCCGTACATGTTGCCGAAGCGGTGGGCTACAGGTCTCTTGACCGCACCTACTGGACTTGAAAAGCCGAAAATCTGCCGGAAACTACTGGCGCGAAGCGCGAAAAAGAGCTAAATTTTCACAGGGCAAGACAACGACGCGCGAGACGCGCCGCATCACAAACCCTTGGAGGGATTCCCCTATAAGTGGCTCAGAGCAGCAATAGCCCGCAAGCAGCGACCGCTTCCACAGGGAGCCAGCGGGCACAGGGCAGCGAGCCACCAAAAGCAGGGAACCCGATTTTCTAAAACCTCCAAAGAGTTCTGGCGGCCACGCCGCAAGTCGGTTCACACTGAAAAAGCAGCGAGAGGTAATCGAGGTGGAGATCGTAAACTTTCCATTGCTTGCCCGAACGTGGGTGAACGTGACCGCATCTGAAGCCGATAACTTACAAGCGACGGATTACGAGCTGGCGCAGAGCGCATCCGTAGGAGATATCTCCGCCTTCGAACTCCTCTACGAGCGCCATAACAGAAGAGTCTACTCTCTGTGTCTACGCATGACTCAGAACGCCTCTGAAGCCGAAGATTTAGCCCAGGAAGTCTTTATCCAGCTATTTCGTAAAATCGGCTCATTCCGGGGAGAATCTGCTTTCACCACCTGGCTGCACCGCTTAACTGTGAATCAGGTATTGATGCATTTCAGGAAGCGTGGAGTGAGAATGGAGCAGACTACGGAAGACGGGGAGACACCCATACAGGTGGTCAGAGGGACCGAGAATCCGATGCAGATGCCTGTGGTGGACAGGATAGCATTGGACAAGGCAGTGGGGCAGTTGCCGCCTGGGTACAGGACCGTCTTTATCCTGCACGATGTGGAAGGGCACGAGCACGAGGAGATAGCGAGGATGCTGGGGTGCAGCGTTGGAACCAGCAAATCACAGCTTCATAAGGCAAGGATGAAATTAAGAGGCCTGCTCAGGCAACAGATTCAGCCTGAGTAGCTTCCAAAGGTCTCTGTACGGTTTCCGGCTAACTCTCGACCCCTAGCCGAAACCGACGGATGCCACGCCATGTGGTACAAAAGGGAGCGTTCTTTCCGGCTCCGAGCTGGAACGGGAACAAAAGCTCTCGCTTCCGAAAGCGCAGTCTCCCCAAGATTGCCTAAAGTTTGAAAGGAATAGACGCGCTACAGTATTCTAAGGGTCACCTTGACCGCCAGAGGCGCGTTTGGTTAGAGGTTACAAAGACAATGAACTGCGAGAAGTGTCAGGAGCTACTCAGCGACTTTCTCGATGGCTTGCTCACGGATGAAGAGCATCTTGCCCTGAGCGCGCACATGGAGGAATGTCTCGAGTGCTTCCATGTACGCAGAGAGCTTGACGAGCTAGTGAGCTATTGCCGGGAGACGCGCGGCCAGTACGAAGCCCCTCCGAACGAGCGCGCCCTCTGGCTGCGTATACGCAACACCATAGAGAGCCAGCCGAGCGCGCTTGCCAGTGGCGCCTCCGCCTCTCGCTCTACGAGCCGCGCACGATTCGGCTTCTGGCAGCGCTGGATGGACAGGCAGTGGGAGTTGACCCTGCCGCAGTTGGCCGCAGCCGTTTCAGTCATCATCATGGCGGTTGCGCTCGGCACAGCCTTCAGCCTGCAGCAGGTCAGGAACAACTCGCAGAACGCGCAAGTCGCGGCAGCCGATAACATGCAGCAGCCCGGCGCTTCGCAGGGCCTCACAGCCTTAACGTCGGATGTGGACGACCGGATGCGCCGTCAGCAGATAGCCATAGACTACTGGAACGAGCGCGTCTCCCAGCGCAAGCGTCGCTGGAATCCGCAGTTGCGCGACGCGTTCGAGCGGAACCTCAGCGTGATTGACCAGGCCGTGGAGGATTCGCGCCAGCGTTTGAAGGTCAATCCCCACGACGAAATTTCGGAAGAGCTGCTGAACGCCGCGCTCAATGATAAGATGGAGCTTCTCAAAGAGTTCTCAGACCAATAAGCATTCTTGAAGAGGAAAGAGAGACGGGCCTCTGTCCGCTATGGCTTTACCGCCTGACCCGAAGGAAAAGCCCTGGACTCTTTCTGTGTAGATTGCAGAGTAATCGAGAGAGATGAAGTTACGCTTGCCGGGCGGTAGAAAGATGAAGTTGATGCGCGCCACCCTGATGATTGGCGCACTCTTTATCTTCATCTCATCGCTCCCTGCCGAAGCTCTCGCCCAGAAAAAGACCTTCTCTCGCCGCTATCCCGCAAGCAAGACGGTTCGCATCTCGCTCAAGAACGGCTACGGCACGATCGTCGTGCAAGCCTGGGATCGCGACGAGATAAAGCTTGCCGCAGACATGGACTCGCCCGTCGCGCGCGTAGTGCCTGAAGTCTCCTCCGACAGCGTAGAGATAAACGTCCTGCGCGATAACCGCAGAGAAGACGCGGGCGAGGTCAACTTCAAAATCTTCGTTCCCGTAAACTCCACCGTAGACATAGAGACGCGGCGCGGCAACATCACCGTGCGCGACGTTCGCGGGGCAATGGTGCGCGCGCACATCTACACGTCCGGCGATATAGAGCTGACGGGGATTCGCGCTACGGTCGTGATGGCCGAGAACGTGAGCGGAGACATCCTGTTTGACGGCGAGCTTGTCG
>DASVVZ010000084.1:0-3448 GCA_036389875.1 Pyrinomonadaceae bacterium | reverse complement strand
TTCCTTTTCCGGGGACGAGCATCAAGAAATGCTTCCGTCTCTTTAAGCTTTACCCTCTCCGGCCGCTTCCGAATCGGCCGCCTGGTCTGCGCCGCGCTTCCGTTCGTCTTTGGGCGCGCCGGGCGTTAGCTCCGTTGAGGCTTCGGGCGCAAGGTCCGCAACAGTCTCCGCGCCCGCGGCGGGCGAGGCGGTGGAGGCCGCGGAACTCATGGGCGCTGCCGAAGCCTGTCCGGTTGCGGCCTGCGCTTCAGCCGCCGGGCGATGGCGGTCTGCCTCCGCAGATGAATCCGTGCCGGAGGTGGAAGCGGGAGGCGCTTTTGATTGTTGCGCGGCGGCCGTGCCTGCGCCTCCGGCCGCAGCCTTGCGAGCCTGTGCTTCTGCTATGAGCCTGGCCTTGCGCTCTTCCGGGGTCTCATTTGCGGGAGCCGCAGAAGCTGCCAAGCCTGTGGCGGCGGGAGCAGCAGGCTTGGCAGCAGCGGGTGCTGCTGTTGCCGCAGGCTTGACGGCTGCGGCCGGGGCCGGTGCTTGATGGCTCGCGTCCTCTTCCATTGGGACTAAGGTGCCGCGCACGGACTTCTTGAATGCGGGAAGCGTGCCGCCGGCCGCGCGAAGGATTCCCATCAGCTCTTTTTCCACAAAGCGCGACTGCTTTTCAGGGTCGCGCACGTGGCCCAGCGGCGGCCCCATGTAGAGCGTGCCGCAGGTCTGACATTGAAAGAGCACGTCGTCGCCCCTCAGATGCTTTTCCGCATCTTCGCCGCCCGTCTTCATCTGCTTCAGGTGGCCGTTACAGAGCTTGCCCTTCTGATTCTTCTCGTTGCAGACGGTCTGCGCGTTGGTAATCTTCTTCGGGACACCGGCCTGTGATGGTTGCTGCTCGGTCGGAGCCTCCTTGGCTACGGGCACGCCCCCTGCGGGCTCTCCCTGTGCTGTAGCTGGGTTCTGATTGGCGGCATCGGCTGACATAGGTTTTCCTCTGGATGACAGAAATGGAAAGCGGCACAATCTTATAAAGGAAAAGGAAAACAGTAAATAGTGAATGGTAAAAACCGCTCCGCCCGTTCACCATTTACTATTCACTATTTACCGGCTTTGCCTTTATAGTGTGCGGCACATGTTGAAAAGGGTGTTGGGCTTTTTGTGGCGCAAAGCGCCGAAGGCTGCGAGGCGCTGGGGCGTGCGTTTTACACAGCCCCGCTTTCAGGTGACGGCCGGCGCTGTCGTCATAAACGAAGAGGGGCGTGTGCTTTTGCTCAAGCACGTGTTTCGTCCCGGGAGCGGCTGGGGCGTCCCCGGCGGATTCCTTGAAAAGGGCGAGCAGCCGGATCAGGCCATTCGACGCGAACTGCGGGAGGAGACCGGCCTTGAGCTTGAGAGCGCAGAGCTTGCTTTCATACGCGCTCTCCGCAAGCCCGCCCGCGTGGAGATTATCTATCGCTGTCGCGCCAGCGGAGAGGTTTCGCTCAAGGGCTACGAGATAAAGAGCGGCGAATGGTTTCCCGTTGACGGGCTTCCACAGGATTTGAGCCGCGACCAGCGATGGATTATCAGAACGGCCCTCAGTGACAAGTGAAGACAATCTGATTTATCTTGTCACACGGCACTTATTTACTTATCACTGTTTTTCTTAGGAGAGTAGAGAATGGTACAACTGATTCCGTCCTCCGAGGCGGTGATGCAAATCCTTACGCGCACCGGCGCTTACCGCGAAGGCCACTTCGTCTATCCTTCCGGCAAGCACTCGCCGCACTACTTCCAGATGCCTCTGGCCTTTCGCTACTACGACACGGCGCGCGTGCTCGCCGTGGCCTTAAGCCGAATGTTTCGTATAGACCGGGACATCTCTTCGCAGTTGCCGAAGGTGGCCGTCATCAGTCCCGGCGCGGGCGGCATCCCCGTGGCCTTCGGCGTGCGCGAAGCGCTCTCCGCCGAGCAGATTTACTGGGCCGAGCAGGAAGAGGGGCGGCGCATGTTCCGCCAGTACGTCAACCAGGGCGAGATTAACCCCTGCATTATCGTTGACGACATCATACGCTCGGGCAAGGCCATAGAAGAGACTGCCGAGCTTGTAAAATCTCTGGGCGCTACGGTCATCGGATGCGGCGCCATCGTACGCTTCTCTTCGGCTCCCTCCGCAATCGGCGAAGTCCCGATTAAATCCCTCGTAGAATTCAACGCCAAAATCTATGATACGGAAGATGCCTGCAACGACTGCAAACAGAAATCGCCCATAGAGAAGGTTAGATTTTAAAGACAGGGATAGGGGCCGGGGGCCAGGCGATGGTAAAGAAAGAATCTCTTTCTACTATCGCCTGACCCCCGGCCCCTCTTCACTGCTTTTCAGATTTCGTGCCGGTTGACCAGCGCCTTGTCCATCGTCACTTCGTCAACGTATTCGAGGTCTGAGCCTACGGGCATGCCCATGGCTATGCGCGTCACGCGTATCCCCAGCGGCTTAATCAGCCGGCTGATGTAGTTGGCTGTGGCTTCGCCTTCCGTGTTCGGGTTGGTTGCCAGAATTACCTCGTGGACTTCCACCCCGTCGTTGTTCTCGGGGCGGAAGCGCGGCAGAAGGTTTGCCAGGTGAAGGTCGTCAGGCCCCAGACCCCTAATCGGCGAGAGGCTCCCGTGCAGCACGTGATAAAGCCCCCTGTAGCTGCGCGTCTTTTCAATCGCCACCAGGTTGTAAGGCTCCTCTACTATGCAAATCATAGAGCGGTCGCGGTTCGTGGACGAGCAGAAGCGGCACGGGTCAACGTCCGTCAGGTTGTTGCAGATGGTGCAGAAGATTATGCGGCGCTTCACCTCCTGCAAGGCTTCTATGAAGCGCTCCACGTCAGCCTCGGGCATCCTGAGCACGTGAAAGGCAAGCCTCTGCGCACTCTTGTTGCCCACGCCCGGCAGGCGCTTGAACTCGTCTATTAACTTTGTGACCGGCTCAGCGTATTCAAGCATCTTCTATTTAGAGAAGTCCCGGCGGGAGCATGTTGCCGAGCTTGCCCTTCATGGCTTCTTCAATCTTTCGGTTGGCCTCGTTGACGGCGGCGACAATCATGTCCTGAAGCATCTCTACGTCGCCCTCCTTGACGGCCTCCGGATCGATTCTCAAAGTTTCGACTTCGTGCGTGCCCTTCATCTGGACTGTCACGACGCCGCCGCCTGATGAAGCTTCGACGCGCATCTCTTCCATCTCTTTCGCCATGCGCTCCTGCATCTGCTGCGCCTGCTTCATCATCTGCTGTATGTTCATCCCACCGGGAAATTTCATCTCCGACACCTCACAAGATTTCTTAAAAGTAGAGAGAGTTTCGCTTTCCTCAACATCCTAACGTTCCTTAAGAATGAATGCAAATGAAGTCAATTGCGACTGAGGGAGAACTCCCTTTATTTCACTTGATGACGGTTTGCGTGCTATAAGCCAGGGCTATGACGCGCTATGTCATCAAGA
>DASVVZ010000083.1:0-3669 GCA_036389875.1 Pyrinomonadaceae bacterium | reverse complement strand
CGGAAAGTCGGCCCCTTAAAGTTTGCGCGCCAGGGGTGAAATATTACTTGAGCAGCTCATTCAAAGGCTCGGCCAGCTGCTCGGATAGATTGCCTTCCGGATCGAGGCCGGTAATGGGCGAGCGAAAAACCTTTCCGGTTCTGTCCAGTATGACTATGGCCGGAAGCTCACTGACGCCCATCTGTTTGACTATGGCGGCCTCCGGGTCGCGCAGGATGGTGATGTTCAAATCGTGACGGCGCGAGAAGGCCCTTAGCTGCTCGTCCGTAGCGTAGTTTCTGGACTTGGGTGATTCGGAATCGGTGCTTACCCAGTAGACAACAACGCCGCGCTTGCCGTACTCGTTGGCGAGCTTGCGAATATTCTGCCCCTGCTTGCGCGAGAGCGGCAGCCAGCTGGCTCCCACGGCCAGCACTACTACCTGCCCGCGCACCTCGTTTGCGCCTATGGCCTGCCCGTCAACCGAGCGGAACTGAAAATCCGGGCGCTCCTGACGAGCCAGGGCCGTCTTCTGCGGCGTGAGAACCAGCACCGATAGGCCCATCAAAAATAAAAAGGTCGCGGCAACCAAAGACCTGCGACTCGTTGAAATCATCTCTCTCTCCTTTGCGTGAGCGCCTTCTCTTTAATCTGCTTATAGGGTTGAAGGAACTCAACACGCAGCTACTTTGATGAGCTTAACTGACGTTCAGTTGGATGACGGGGCTGCTTAATTAACTGGCTTCGCTTTCATCTTGTCTATCTGCTGCGGGCGGCTCAATCCCGAAGACTTCTTTGAAGAGCGCGCGGTAATCATCCCATGTATCCATGTCGCGCGCAATATAAGGCGACTCTACGGGGACGCGTGTGACTTGTCCCCTGTACCTGTCAAAGAGCGCGCGCAAGCCTCCCTGCTCGTCAAGGCTGAGTAGCTCGGCGCGCAGGCTGGCGTCTATTAGAACCGGATGGCCGCCGCGCCCCGCGTGCTCCGGTACGAGAAGCCCTGCGCCAGAGCGCTGCCACTCGCGAATCAAAGCTCGCGGCACTTCGGGCGGGATGGCCGGCTGGTCAACGAGCGCCACAAGAATAGCCGCCGCGTCACCGGACAGCTCTTCAACGCCGAGAGCTATGCTTACGCCCATCTCGCTTTCGGTTTCGGGGTTGACTGCCGACTTTACTGGAAGGTGTGAGAGTGCGCTGCGAACTTCCTCGCCGCGATGGCCTGTGACGACCACCACCTTGTCCGCGCCGCCCTCCAGCAGATAGCGCACGCAGCGCTCGGCCACAGTGGCGTCTCCGAAGGGCAGGAGTGGCTTAAACGCGCCCATGCGGCGGCTCCGCCCAGCGGCTAAGAGAATGGCGGCAATGCTCACTGCATTTTCAGGTCTTCGAGGGCGCGCAGGACGAAGGGGCGCGCCATCTGCTTGCGCCAGTACATCAGAAGGTCCGTGTTGTCCAAGGGGCGTGCCTTCGTGTAGCAGATTTCGGCGGCGCGCTCCATTCTCTCTGCGTCCAGCGGCCCGCCTATGAGAGCCGCCTGCGCCTCCCTGACTTCCATGGGCGCGGGCGCAACGCCGCCCATGATTAGCCTTGCGTCGAGCACGTTTCCGCTCTCGTCCAGATCCACGCGGGCGGCAATCCCCAGCACCGGAAAGTCGAAAGCCCCACGGCGGCGCAGCTTCTTATAGGTTGCGCGCCAGCCCCCCACGGGCGGGAGGTGAATGTCTACCAGCAGCTCGTCCGAACGCTTGTGCAGGTAATCTATGCCGTCGTCGTTGTAGAGACCTGCGGCCTCCACCATGCGCTCGCCCAGCGTGGAAGCCAGCCGCACGCGCGCACCTATGGCCACCATCAGCGGCACCAGATCTGAGGACTGAACGGCCCAGCACTTCTTGCTGCCTGGAGCTACCCAGCAAATGTCGCCGTCCTTCTTCATGCAGAAGTTAATCCCCTTGCGCCACTCGTAATTCTGGTCGTAATAGTTGCAGCGCGTGTCCAGCAGCAGATTCCCGCCGATCGTCCCCATGTTGCGCAGGATGGGCGTGGAGATTGTACGAGCCGCCGCCGCCACAAAGGGATAGTCACGATTAACCACTGGATGCTCGCACACGTCCGTCAAAGAAACGCCCGCTCCTATGACCAGCCCTGACTTGCCGTCGCCCGTAATCTGATTAAGCTCCCTGAGCCGTGTTACGGAAATCACAGTCTTGGGCGTCTGCTGCCGCCGCTTCATATTCGGATAGAGGTCCGTGCCGCCGGCCACGAACTGGCCCTCAGGCCCGGAATCGGCCATCATCTTCACAGCGTCCCTGATTTCCTGAGGCACGCGGTAACTAAACTTGGGAAGTCTCATCATAACGGTCTAACTTATTCCTTCACTTCTTATGAATGCACTGCGACGCGGGGCATTTCGCGGCCGTCTCCCCCTTCGTCGGGCGTTAAGACCTTGAGCGGCTGCGGCCACTCTATGTCAGGGACTGACTTGGGGCCGTAGCGCGGGTCTTTGCCTTTGGCTTTGTCCCGGAGAGCGGCCAGAACCTTTTCGGGCGTGATGGGGACTTCGTCAACGCGCACGCCGACCGCGTCGTAGACGGCGTTGGCTATGGCAGGCGGAACCGGCAGGAGCGGCCCCTGCCCGACTTCCTTCGCGCCGAAGGGGCCGTTGGGGTCTGCGTCTTCGACCAGATAAGTCACAACGTCGCACATCTCCAAAGTGGTCGGGCTCTTGTATTCCAGAAGGCTGGGAAACTTGTGCACGACGTTTCGGTTGGCGCGGTAGACCATCTCTTCCATGAGGGCTTCGCCGAGGCCCATGTAGACGCTTCCTTCCACCTGCCCCATGACGAGTACGGGGTTGATGGAGCGGCCTATGTCGTGGCCTATCCAGACGCGCTCGACTTTGACGATGCCCGTTTCCGGGTCAACGTCGACTTCCGCCACGGCGGCAGAGTAGCTGTAGGCGGGAGAGGGCCCGACGCCCGCGCCCTTGAACTTTCCGGGCGAGCGCGGCGGCGTGTACGAGCCCACGGTTCCTATGGTGCCGAACTTTGCTTCGGCAAGAACGACTGCCTCCGCGAAGGTGACGGCCACTTCGGGATTCTCCACGTCAAAGACACGGCGCTCGGCAAACGAGAGATTCTCAATCGGAACGCCCAGCTTTTCAGCGACGGCTATCGTCAGCAGTTCGCGCGCTCGCTCGGCGGCCTGAAGCGCGGCGTTGCCCGTCATCAATGTTACGCGGCTCGAATAGCTGCCGAGGTCGACGGGCGTCAAATCCGTGTCGGCCGTGACGACGCGTATGTCGAAGGGGTCTATGCCTAAGACTTCCGCCACGATGTAGGCGAGTATGGAGTCAGAGCCCTGGCCTATGTCGGTTGAGCCGCACTGCACGCAGACGCCGCCCTGCCTGTCCAGCCTGAGCTGCACGCCGGAGTGCGGCATGCTGTTCCAGTAGATGGGCAGGCCCGCGCCGCAGATATATGAGCTACAGGCTATGCCTATGCCTTTGCCGTAGGGAAGCTTTCTGTTCTCCCTATCCCAGCCGGAGAATTTGTTCTTCCAGTCGGAGCCCTCCACGACCTTCTCTATACACTTGCCGAGTCCCATGGAGCCTATGCGCAGGTAGTTGGCCGTGACCGAGAAGGGGGGCGCGAGGTGCTTCAACCTGATGTCGGCAGGGTCAAGTCGCAG
>DASVVZ010000082.1:0-2156 GCA_036389875.1 Pyrinomonadaceae bacterium | reverse complement strand
CGGAGGCTCTACACGGGGGCGAATTAACTTTAACCCGCGCGGCTCATACTACGGCTATGCGCGGCCCCCTTATAACGTACAGGGCATAGCAGTGTTGCCGCTTCCTGTTTATGCGCCGTATGGTTACGACCAGTCATACGAACAGAGTCTGATTTCGGCACGCCTGCGCGAGCTTGAAGCGGAGCGAGCCGGGCTACAGGCTCGCTGGAGGCTTTTGGAAGATGAGGCGCGACGCGCTGGAGCGCCTCCCGGTTGGCTGAGACAATAAAAGAGTTTTCAGTTTTCAGCTGAAAGCTAAGAACTGAAAACTGAAAACTAAGAACTGAAAACTGATTATGAAAGACGGTTGGGAAACAATCATTGGCCTGGAGATTCATGCCCAGTTAAGCACTGAATCTAAAATCTTCTGCGGGTGTTCCACTCGGTTCGGTGACGAGCCGAACTCTAACACCTGCCCGGTCTGCCTGGGCCTGCCCGGCGCGCTGCCGGTCTTGAACCGGCGAGTGGTAGAGCTGGGAGCGCGTGCGGCGCTGTCGCTGGGCTTGCAGATAAACGAGCGCTCAATCTTTGCGCGCAAGAACTATTTCTATCCGGACTTGCCAAAGGGCTATCAAATCTCTCAGTTCGACCAGCCTTTTTCGGAGCGGGGCGAGCTTGAGATTATGACGGCCGAGCGTGACGAGGGCGGGCACCCTAAAGAGTGGCGACCGTTTCGGGTTCACATCACGCGGCTTCATCTGGAAGAGGACGCGGGCAAGAACGTTCACGAGGGGCTGCCGGATGTTGACCGCTACTCTTACATAGACCTTAACCGCGCAGGTACACCACTGGCGGAAATCGTCACCGAGCCGGACTTTCGCTCTTCTTGGGAAGCCTACGACTACGTCAACTACGTGCGGCGGGCCTTGCAGTGGGTGGGCGCGAGCGATGCCGACATGGAGAAAGGAAACCTTCGCTGCGAGGCGAACGTTTCAGTCAGGCGCAAGGGCGACCAGAAGTTCGGCACAAAGGTAGAGCTGAAGAATCTGAACTCCGTGCGCTACATGCAGCGCGCCATAGAGTACGAGATTGAGCGACAGATTAACCTGATAGAGTCGGGCGGCCATGTGGCCCAGGAAACAAGGCTCTGGGACGAGCGGGCGCAGGAGACGCGCCTCATGCGCTCGAAAGAGGAGGCGCACGATTATCGCTACTTCCCAGAGCCGGACTTGCCGCCGCTGGTCATCTCGCAGGAGTTCATAGAGACCGTTAAGGCCACCATGCCTGAGCTGCCGGGCGCTCGGCTCAGGCGCTTTGTGGACGAGTACGGTCTTTCGCACAGCGATGCTTCGCTTTTGACTTCAGAGCGAGGGCTTGCGAATTACTACGAGCGCGCGGTCTCAGCTTCTCCGAACGCGCGCACGGCGGCCAACTGGGTCAGGTCTGAATTGCTGCGCGAGCTTGAGGCGGCAAGCCTCTCGGCCGAAGCCTCGCCGGTCGCGCCCGAAGAGCTTGGCCGCCTTCTTCATGCTGTCGAAGAAGGAAAGATTAACGCCAAGCAGGGCAAGGACGTGCTGGTCGAGATGTTCAGGACGGGCCGGGGGGCGGACGCCATCATTGAGGAGCGCGGGCTCGTTCAGTTGAGCGACGAAGGCGAGATTGATCGAATCGTTGACGAAGTAATCTCGGCCAGCCCGAAACAGCTGGAACAGTACCGCGCCGGCAAAGAAACCCTCTTCGGATTCTTCGTAGGGCAGGTGATGAAAGCCTCCAAAGGCAAAGCCAACCCGAAGGTGGTCAACGAAAGACTCAAAGCGAAATTATCAGAGTAGATGCAAGGGGAAGTATGAAGCTTAACGGTAAAGCGGCGATTGTGACGGGCGGGACAAAGGGAATCGGGCGAGGAATTGCAGAGGCTCTCGTGCGCGAGGGCGTGAACGTCTGCATCAGCGCGCGCAACGAAGAGGAGATTGAGCAGGCCGTAGGTGAGCTGGGCGAGCTTGGCGAAGGCACGGCTGCGGGCGCGGTCTGCGACGTGCGGGATTACGAGCAGGTCAGGGCGCTGATAGCTCACGCCGTCTCGGAATTCGGCGGGCTGGATATTTTAGTGAACAACGCGGGCATAGGAATCTTCGCTCCCGTAGAAGAGCTCGCGCCCGATGATTTTCGCGCAGTGC
>DASVVZ010000081.1:0-12800 GCA_036389875.1 Pyrinomonadaceae bacterium | reverse complement strand
TCTGCGTCAACTCCTTGCTCTCCGGATAGCTGAAGTTGACTCTCAGAGGGACGCCGGCCGTCTCCGCCTCCATTATCTCTTCACGCAGCGCTTGCAGCTTCTGCCCCGTGTACAAAGTCCTAATCGTCTTGCGTATGTACGCGACTATGTCCGGCGTGAAAAGGTCGCCGCGTTTAGCGCCGGGGCGCGCCGAGCGCACCAGTTCTTCAAAGGCCGCCTTGTGTTCCTTTATCTGTTCCGGCGTGGCGTCCTTGGGAAGCTTGGGCAGCTTGTCCTCCAGCCGCTCCCTGAGGACTGAATACTCTTTGACGCGCCCCTCAAAGCGCGCAACCATCGCGTCCGTTTTGACGGACGCGGACGTTTGCGGCGCATCCTGTATCTGCCCCTTCGCCACGGAAGCGAAGGGAAGCGCGAGGGCCGCGACCGCCAACAATAGCAGCGCAGCCGCCCTGTATATGGGAGCCATGCTGTCAGCTGTTTTTCGTCTCATTGAACTATAAGTTTGCAAAACAGATGCCATATTACAGCTTGGCCGCAGAGCAGTCTCAGAGCCGTTTCAAATCTCTGAAATCTTTATGCTTATGTATAAGATTCGACGGCGGCGGGACCGGGCGAGCGCCCCCGGGCGTATGTTTCTAAAACAGCAGTAGAGTACGGTTATGCGACTCCCTTTAGCACCGCTTTCTAATTCAACTCTATGCTTTGCCCGGCGTCTCTATCTGCAATGAATCCATTCTTTCCTTGTGCTATCATCCTGGCGCGATGGCTAAAACTTCCCCCATCACGCTGGACACTCCCATCACATCGCTCTACAGCTTCGGCGTCCCCAAGTTGGGGCAGCCGACGGCGCGCAAGCTCGCGCTGGCGCTGGCTGGCGTGGCGGGCAAGCAGGACGCGACGGAAGCTACGGTCGAAGACCTGCTGAACTACCTGCCAATGCGGTACGAGGACCGCTCCAACATGGGGCGCATCTCGGAGCTGAGTCACGGGACGGAGGCTTCGCTTGAGCTTTATGTTCGCGTGGCGGGCGGCTTTCAGGTGGGGCGCAACCGCTCGCCCAAGCAGCCCAAACTTTACATCTTCGAGATAACGGCCTCTGACCCCGAGCGCACGGGAAAGCCCGTCGTCGTCTGGTGGTTCGTCTCCGGCCGCGCGGCCGAGCGCATCATCGCCTACAACCGCCAGCGATTTACAAGAGGCGCACGCTTCATAGCCTTCGGCCAGTGGGAATGGGATTCACGCCGAAACACCTTCGCACTCAGACTGAACAAGCCGGACGAGCTTGAGATGCTGCCCGGCACGTGGACGCCTCCCGAACACGCCCTGCTGCGCCTGGCCGATGAGGGAGCGACCGCTCAGGCTTCCAACGGCGGCGGCGGCGGAAGCTCTGCGCCGCAGACACGCGAAGCGACCGATGAAGAGGAAAACGGGCCGGGCGACGACGCTGATTTTGAGGAAGAGGAAGCCGTTGACGACGACCCGGCTACGGCTGCGATTCACGTGGGGAGGCGCGTCCCCGTTTATCGCAAGCTCGGAGAGTTTCGCACCAAGCGCCTGCGAGAGATTATGCACGCAGTCCTCTGCCGCGTCGATGACGACTCGGTAGAAGAGACGCTGCCTGCGGATTTAATCGCGCAACAACAGCTTATAGGCCGCGCAGAGGCGCTGCGGCTCATACACTTCCCTTCCCTTGATGTGCCGCTCGCCGATTACGAGAGAGCGCGTTCTCCTGCTCACCTGCGGCTCATCTTCGAGGAATTCTTCTGGGTCGCTCTGGCCCTGGCGATTCGTCGCGGCGAGCGCGTCAAGGAGGCCAAGGGCGCGGTCATAGAGATCACAGACAGCATACGCGAGCGCGTCTCGTCGGTGCTTCCATTCGAGCTAACGGGCGCGCAGGAGCGTGTGCTTGAGCGCATCTTCGCCGACATGCAATCGGACGCTCCCATGAACCGGCTGCTTCAGGGCGACGTGGGAAGCGGCAAGACCATCGTCGCCTTGCAGGCTATGCTGGCGGCTATGGAGAACGGTTACCAGGCGGCGCTCATGGTGCCCACGGAAATCCTTGCCGAGCAGCATGCGCGAAACGTCAAGCGAATACTGGCGCGCACCCCCTATCGCGTGGAGCTTTTGACGGGAAGCCTGCGCGCCGCCGAAAAACGCAAGATTCATCAGGCGATTGCCGCGGGCGAAGTTCACGCGACCGTAGGCACGCACGCGCTCATACAGGAGGCGGTGCAGTTCTACAAGCTCGGCCTTATAGTGATAGACGAGCAGCACCGCTTCGGCGTCCTGCAACGCGCAGAGCTTCGCGCACGCGGCTTCAACCCGGACGTGCTGGTGATGACGGCCACGCCCATCCCTCGCTCTCTGGCCATGACCGTCTACGGCGACCTGGACGTGTCCGTGATCGACGAGCTGCCGCCCGGGCGCACCCCCATCAAGACGGTCGTGCTCGGCGAAGACAAGCGCCAGGCCGTCTACAAGGGAATCGAGCGCGAAGTGCGCGCCGGGCGTCAGGTTTATGTAGTCTACCCGCTCGTGGAAGAATCGGAGAAGATGGACTTGAAGGACGCCACGCGCATGTACGAGCACCTGCGTCACCGCGTCTTTCCGCACTTCTCGGTCGGACTTGTACACGGCAAGATGAAGCCGGCCGAAAAGGACGAGGTGATGCGCCGCTTCGTCTCGGGCGAGATTCAGATTCTGGTTGCCACGACGGTCGTGGAGGTCGGCGTGGACGTGTCGAACGCGTCGCTCATGATCATAGAGCACGCGGAGCGCTTCGGTCTCTCGCAGCTTCACCAGTTGCGAGGGCGCGTGGGCCGAGGCGCTGAGCAGTCCGCGTGCGTGCTCATGACTTCGGACAAGCAGACCAACATCGCGCGCGAGCGTCTGGGTATTATGGAAGAGACTTCGGACGGCTTCCGCATAGCCGAGAAGGATCTGGAGCTGCGCGGCCCGGGCGAAGTCATGGGCACGCGGCAATCTGGCGTGCCAACCTTCCGCGTGGGAAATCTAGTGCGCGACGTGCTGATACTGGAAGAAGCGCGACGCCAGGCCGATTACTACCTGACGGCCCGCCGCATGACACGCGAAACCTCCAACCTGATAGAGCGCGTGCGGGCCGACGCACGCTTCGGCCTGGCAGCAATCGGCTAAGGGGCCAGGAGTAAGAAACAGCTTTGCTGTTATTGCTCTAAGGCGAATCCTGTTTGAGTTTCTACTAGCGGAAGTAAACAGTTTTCGGCTACAGGTAAGAGCATTTTGGTTATCGTGCTGAAGACTGTAAACTGAAAACTGAAAACTACGTATGCGTGTCATTGCCGGACAATATCGCGGGAGGAATTTGCGCAGCCCGCCTTCCATGCAGGTGCGCCCGACCTCAGACCGCCTGCGCGAGACGCTCTTTAACATCTTAGCGCCGCGCATAGAGGGCGTGCGCTTTCTGGACATGTGCGCCGGCTCCGGCGCTGTCGGTATAGAGGCTCTTTCGCGCGGCGCTTCGCACGTCACCTTCGTCGACCGCTCGCGCAAGATGTGCGGGTTGATTGAATCGAACCTGGACCTGTGCGGCGTGCCGGAAGATGAGACGGAAGTGGTCAAGGCCGAGGCGGACGAGTTCCTCAGGCGTGCCCAATCGAAGCAGGCGGAGCGCTGGGACGTGGCCTTCTTCGACCCGCCGTATGCCCTGGATTACTCTCCCGTGCTGAACCTGTTCGGTGCGGGAGAGATTCTGGACGCGGAAGGCGGCCTGCTAGTGGTGGAGCATCACCATAAGAACGAGCTGCGCGATGAAATAGGCACACTGCGCCGCTGGCGCACACTCAAGCAGGGCGACTCGTGCCTCAGTTTTTACGAAGGGGAATAACACTTTTCAGTTTTCAGCAGAAGACAAGTTGCTTTTAACTGAAAACTCAAAACTGAAAACTACTTATGCTGGTACTCGGAATCGAAAGCTCCTGTGACGAGACGGCTGCGGCCATCGTGCGTGACGGGCGCGAGATGGTCTCAAGCGTCATCTCTTCTCAGGTAGATATTCATAAACGGTTCGGCGGCGTCGTGCCGGAGCTCGCCTCGCGCGAGCATCTGGACAAGATTGTCCCGGTCGTTGGCGAAGCCTTTGAGCGCGCCCGCCTGAAGAAGCGTGACATTGACGGGATAGCCGTCACCGCGGGGCCCGGTCTTGTGGGCTCGCTTCTCGTGGGCGTCTCTTTCGCAAAGGCCATGGCCTTCGCGCTCGACAAGCCTCTGGTCGGGGTCAATCACATAGAGGGGCACATCTTTTCGGTGGTCTTTGAGAACCCGCCCGTGGAATATCCCGCGCTCGCGCTGGTCGTCTCGGGCGGCCACACTAACCTGTTCTACGTTCCCTCGCCGGGGAAGTATAAGGTCGTCGCCAGAACCAGGGACGATGCGGCGGGCGAGGCGTTCGACAAGGTCGCAAAGATGCTCGGGCTAGGTTATCCGGGCGGCCCCGTCATAGAGCGACTGGCGCGCGAAGGTGACTCGCGCCGCGTGCGCTTCAGCATTCCGCGCATGGGCGACGGCCGGCCCGACTTCAGCTTCAGCGGCCTGAAGACGGCCGTCTCCAAGCACGTGCGGGAGAGCGGGCTTGAGCCCGTCGCCGCAGGTGAAGAGCCTTCGCAGTCGGTTAAGGATTTGGCGGCCAGCTTTCAATCCGTCGTAGTACGCTCTCTGACCGGGACTACGGAGCGACTGGCGGAAGAGCTTCATCCGAAGACGCTGATAGTGGCGGGCGGCGTCGCCTGTAACGGCGCTCTGCGGGAAGCGTCGCGAGAGGCCGCGAACCGGCTGGGCGTCCCCGTTTACTTCCCTTCACCGCACCTGTCCACGGACAACGCGGCGATGATTGCCGCCGCCGGCACAGTCAAACTAGAGGCGGGCGAGCGCGACGGATTCGACCTCAACGCCGACGTGAGCCTGCGGCTTCAGAATCTGGAGGTCGAAGACGAAGCGTTAAGACGGCGGGGCGTGCATTACAGGCTCTGAGAAAATGCGGAAGGCCGCGGTGCAGAAATGAAAAAGAACGCTTCTTCATCTCTGCATCGCGGCCTTCCGGCTTAGCTCTTCTTATCTCTTCTTGCTGCCGCCGCGGGAGGCGGTCTTCTTCGCGCCGCCGCTTGCGGCTGACCTTCCGGCTCCGCTCTTTTTAGCGCCACCGCGTGAAGCGCTACTGCCGCCGCCGCTCTTCTTCGCTGCGCTTCTGCCGGTGCGGGACGTTTTGGAGCCGCCCGTAGTTGCGCTGGCGGTTCCGCTGCGCGTGCGCGAGGCTGCGCCGGTGGCCTTGCGAGCAGTCTTTTCGGCTGCCTTGGCCGAACGATTCGCGACCTTGCCGGCTGCCTGAGTCTGCTTGCGTACCTGCTTGGTGTTCTCTTTGGCGGCGCGGTTTACCGCTTCCCTGACGCCACGACCAGAAGAGCTTGAGCCGCCCGACCTGCCGCCTCTTGAGCGTGATGAATCGCCCGGACGAATCAAGTCTGCCGCCGTCGGACTGACCATGCCGACCATGCTGGCGGCCGAGTCCATCATGCTTGTAGCAACGTTTGAAGCCTGATCTATCACTTCGCCGGTTACGTCCGCGGCCTGATTCAAAGCTTCTCCAGCCACGTTCATAGTAGCGTCCACAGGCCCGCGATTACGTCCCTTTCTGTTAGCCATAGCCTCTCTCTTTCTCCTTCCGATTTTATCTACCGCTCTTCTTCAGGAATTCATGCGCCCTTTATACCACAGGTTCGCAATGCGTGGATGCATGCCGCTCGAAAAATCGGCAAGAAATGGATTCGTAAGTGCTGTAGCTTGTGATAGAGCCGCTTTACCCTGAAGTAAAGCGGCTCCCTTTTGCCGGTCGGCACGCGAGGCGACGCTCAAACGAGCACCTATGCCACTACCGGCGATTTCGCGCCACGGCGCTTCCCGTGTCGGCCTTCATAGAGATGTTTCGCGCAAACTTAACGGGGTTCTTCTCGTCCAGCTCAATCGTAATGAGATCCCCTTCGCGCACTTCCTTGATGGACACGTCGCGGCCTTCGCGTGTCACGCGCGTCTTCTCCGTGTCAATCGCTATCACGTGCTCGACGCCGGTCTGAGCCCGCACGGAGATGCGCGCATCGGTTATCTCCAGAACCTCTGCGTTGACCAGGCGAGTATCCGTGTCGCCTTCGCCGCCGCCCGGGGCTGCCGCACGTACGTTTGCGGAAAAGAGCATGATTGTCATGCTCATCAGGAATGCTGCGAGGTATTTTCGTCTCATGTCTCTATGGCCCTTTATGATTCTTATGCTGCGTTCTAAAGCGTCTCCGTTCAAATAAGGGAGCAACCAACATGCCGCGCTCCCCGGAAACCATCAAACAGCAGTTTTGGGCCTTTATTTACAGCACCGGCGACGGATTGTTATGAAGAGATTGCGGGGCGCGAGTGAACATTAATCATGCAAAGGCCGCCCCGCCTGGAGAAAAGATTTGTACGATTGCGAAACGGAAAAAAACAGGGGCCGGAGGTTCTGGTCGAAAGAGAATCGACCGCCAAGCTCCGGCCCGTGGATTTCAAGCTATGCGTTTTTCTAGCCGAAGATGTCTCGGACCTTATCCATCAGCCCCTTGTCTTCAAGCTCGTGCGTCTCCACCTCGGCCAACTGCTCCAGCAGCTTTCGCTGCTCGCGCGTGAGCGTGGTCGGGGTGACGACGGTGACGGCCACGAAGAGGTCTCCGCGCCCGCGCCCGCCAAGCATGGGCATTCCCTGTCCCTTGATGCGAAAGACGGTTCCGGTCTGCGTGCCCGCCGGAATCTTAAGGTCGTGCTGGCCGTCCAGGGTCTTGACGTTGACGTTTGCGCCGAGCGCCGCCTGTGCAAAGGTCACAGGCACGGACGAATAGAGGTTGCCTCCCTGACGCTCAAAGTCTTCATGCTCGGCTACGTGTATGACCACGTAAAGGTCGCCGGATGAGCCGCCCTGAGTCCCTGCCTCGCCTTCGCCAGCGATTCTCAGGCGCGAGCCGGTCTCTACGCCCGCAGGGATCTTGACCTCCATGCTCTTCTCGCGCTCCACGCGCCCGGCCCCCTTGCACTCTTCGCAGGGCGACTTGATTATCTTCCCCGTGCCGCGGCACGTTGAGCAGGTGCGTGCGACGGAGAAGAAGCCCTGCTGGTAACGAACCTGCCCCGCGCCGCTACAGGTCTGGCAGGTTTCCGGCTGCGTGCCCGCCTTTGCGCCCGAGCCCTTGCACTCTTCGCAGGACTCCAGGCGCGGAATCCGTAGCTGTGCAGTCATCCCGTTGGCGGCGTCTTCGAGGCTTATCTCAAGGTCGTAGCGAAGGTCTGCGCCGCGCTGAGCGGCCGTGCGGCGGGCGCTTCCAGTGCGACCGCCGAAGACATCTCCGAAGCCGAAGAGGTCTCCGAGGATGTCTTCTATGCCGCCGAAGCCGGGGGCTCCCCAGCCCGCTCCCGCGCCGCTGCCGGAGACGCCGGCGTGGCCGAAGCGGTCGTAACGGCGGCGCTGCTCCTGGTCTGAAAGCACAGAATAGGCTTCGGCCGCCTCTTTGAACTTCTCTTCAGCCTCTGTGTTTCCGGGATTTTTATCCGGGTGATACTGCACCGCGAGCCGCCTGTAAGCAGACTTTATCTCCTGCTCGTTGGCCGTGCGCGCCACCCCCAGGACCTCGTAATAATCTCTCTTGCTACTCATTTAAATCCTCTAGTTGAATATAACTGACTTTGACTTCCGGGCTTTCATCAACACTTAGCGGCCAGCTTAAGACAAGGAAAGCTGACCGCCAGGTTTGAGGTGAAATTGTAGCACGAAGAGGCGCGCGAGCGCCTCTTCTCAGCGGGTCAGACGCCCATAGAGTTCATCATCGACATGGTTATCTGGCTCGCAAGCTGCTCCACGCCTTCTATGGCTCTTTGAAGCTCTTCCGGGTTGTCGGATTGAATAGCCGCCTGCCCCTCGTTCAAGGCCAGCTGGCCGTCGCGTCGCTCCTCCGGCGAGAGCGAAGCCGAGAACTCCGAGAAGGAGCGCTGAGTGTTACGCACAATCCCTTCGAGCTTGGTCTTGAGCGCGATTATCTCCTTAAGCCGCCGATCCGTCTCTATGGAAGCTTCCGCCTCCCGTATAAGACGGTCTATCTCGTCGGGCGAGAGTCCCGAAGTCGGAGTGATACGCATCTGCTGGTCGCGTCCCGTGGCCTTGTCCGTGGCCGAGACGTTGACTATGCCGTTGGCGTCCACTTCGAAGCTGACCTCAATCTGAGGCACGCCGCGAGGGGCGGCCGGCAGTCCGACCAACTCGAACTTGCCAAGGCTTCGATTGCCCTGCGCCACTTCGCGCTCGCCCTGTAGAATGTGAATCTCCACGGACGACTGGTTATCAACGACGGTCGTAAAGGTCAGGCTGTTACGCAGAGGGATGGTCGAGTTGCGCTCGATAATCTTGGTAAAGAGCCCGCCACGCGTCTCCAACCCGAGGCTTAACGGCAGCACGTCCAGGAGCACTATGTCTTTGACGTCGCCCGTCAGGACCCCGCCCTGAATGGCCGCGCCCATGGCGACGACTTCGTCCGGGTTGATTTCGGCTGAAGCGTCTTTACCGAAAATCTCCTTGACCGTGCGCGCAATGATGGGCGAGCGCGTCTGGCCGCCCACCAGTATCACTTTATCAATGTCCGTCGGCTGCAACTTGGCATCCCAGAGCGCCTTCTGGCACGGCTCAATCGTCCCCTCAACAAGGTCGCCTATGAGATGCTCGAACTGGTCGCGCGTCAGGGTCTTGTTGAAGTGCTTGGGGCCGGAGGCGTCCGCGGCTATGAACGGCAGGTTGATGTTCGTCTCCGTAACAGAGGACAGCTCGCACTTGGCGCGCTCTGCGGCCTCCTTCAGGCGCTGCAACGCCAGCCTGTCCTGCCTCAGGTCAAGCCCCGTCTCATCCTTGAACTGGTCTGCCATCCAGTTGATGATGCGCTCGTCGAAATCCTCGCCGCCCAGGAAAGTGTTGCCCGAAGTCGAAAGCACTTCAAAGACGCCTTCGTTCATCTCTAAGATAGAGATATCGAAGGTGCCGCCGCCGAGGTCGTAAACGGCTATCCGCTCGGACTCAGAGCGGCCCAGGCCGTAAGCGAGCGCTGCCGCAGTAGGCTCGTTGATGATGCGCTCAATCTTGAGTCCGGCGATTTTGCCGGCGTCGCGCGTGGCCTGCCGCTGAGTGTCGTCGAAATAAGCCGGGACAGTGACGATGGCGTCCGTCACGGATTCGCCCAGAAAATCTTCCGCCGCAGCCTTCAGCCTTTGCAGCACGATGCCGGAGATTTCCGGCGGGCTGTAGGTGCGTCCCTGCACGCGTATGCGCGCGTCGCCGTTCTGCGAGTCAACGATCTCAAAGGGAGCGGACTCTTTCATGCGCTGCACTTCGGCAGAGTTGTACTTGCGGCCGATCAGACGCTTGACGGCGTAGACGGTGTTGGCGGCGTTTGTGACGGCCTGCCGTTTGGCTATCTGGCCCACGAGCCGCTCGCCCTTATCGGTAAAGCCTACGACGGTGGGGGTCGTGCGCCCACCCTCTTTATTCGGTACTATCTGTACGGCCCCGCCTTCCAGCACGGCGACGCAGCAGTTCGTCGTTCCCAAATCTATTCCAATAACTTTGCCCATAGCTTTTCATCCAAAAGGTGGTAGGGGTTAAGAGGTTTGAGCCGCTATTATTCGGGGGGCGGCTTCTGTTATTACTCCTGTTCGAGCGAGCAGGAAGGCGAGATTAAAAGAGCTTCTTCCGTGTTCTATCTGGTCGCAACCTTTACCACAGCCGGGCGCAGTAGCTTGTCGCCCAGACGATAGCCGCGTACCAGTTCCTGTATCACCGTGTCCGGCTCAAACTCTTCGGTCTGTTCCGTGACCACGGCCTCGTGCACGTGCGGGTCAAAGGGCTGGCCGATGGCAGCTACGGGCTCCACGCCCAGGCCTTCCAGCACGTCGTTCAACTGCTTGTAGATTAACTCGACTCCGTTCAGGAAGTGTCGAAACTCCTCCGACTCGTTGGCCTTCAGCGAAGCTTCGGCATCCAGCGCGCGGCGCAGGTTGTCCAGCACCGGCAGCAGCTTTCCCGCCACATCTCCGAGCATGCGATTGTAGGTTTCACCGCGCTCGCGCTCCACGCGCTTGCGGTAATTGTCGAACTCGGCCTGGCGTCGCACGAGCCTCTCGTACAGGTCAGCGCGCTCGGCTTCGACTCTCTTCAGCTCCGAGCGGGTGGCTACAAGCTCTGCCATCATAGGGCCTGTCGCCTGCACAGGGGCTTCTGCCGCCTGAGTTGATTGAGACGGCGCGGGGGCAGCGTTTCTGGGCGCGCTTGCGCCGGGATTGGACTTGTTCTGATCCTCTCGCTCTTCTGGCATGTCGCCGGGCTTTGGCCCGCCGGCAGTGTCCGCGTCGTCTGCGCGGCCGCGCCCCACTTCCGACGCCTCTTCCCCGCCACGGTCTATGCGGCGCTGCATCTCCGTCTCGTCCTCGTAGATGGATTCACGCCCCAAATCCTCGGCAGAAGGCTCACGCCCCTCGTCGGACGCCTCCCTCTGGTTTGCAGCCCTGCGCGTCTCCTTGTCCTCTTCGTCAAGAAAACGGACAGGAATCGTGCGACTCTTTTGCTCTCCCTTTTGGTTTCTCATCATGTGTGGCTCTTTACTCACAAGGTTGCAAACAGTACGAAAGCATTAAGGCTTCAACTCGTTCACCCTTAGTCTGCTGCCTTCTCCTCCCAGAATATTCGCTCTATATGACGGGCCACGTAATGTACGACCGCCATCATTCGCGCATACTCGATCCTCATGGGGCCTACTACGCCTATGGCTCCCACGGCATGCCCGCTGCCTAAGCGATAGGGCGCGGTGATCAGCGCGCAGTCCTGCATGGAGGGCGTGATATTCTCTCGCCCTATGATGACCTGCACGTCTCGTCCTCCGACCTGGGCGTCGCGCTCCATACACTCGTTCAGGATTTTGACGAGTCGTGACTTCTCCTCGAAGGTGCGGAAAAGCTCACGCATCCTCTCCGTGTCCATAAAGTCTGGCTTCGTCAAAATATTGCTCGCCCCGTCCACGAAGACCTGCCCCCTCGCTCCTTCTTCGCCCTCAAGGCTGCGCTCGCAGAGCAGTATGGCGTTCTGTAGAAGCTTATCGTAGAGCGCCTTTTCGTGGCGCATCAGCTCAAGAATCTCCGCGCGAATCGTCGCCAGGCTCTTGCCGCTGAATTCCACGTTCAAATAACGGGCCGTGCGGTCAAGCTCCTCCTGGTTGAGCGCCTCGTCTATGCGCACAATCTTGTTCTGTATGATGTTGCTTGAGGAGACCAATATGACGAGGATGCGGCTATCCGCGAGGCGTACGAACTCTATGTGCTGGAGAATATTTTCGGCCAGCGAAGGCGAAACCACTATGCCTACGTTCTCAGAAAGCTCCGAGAGCAGGTGCGAGGTGCGCTCCATCAGATGATCCGGCGTCGAGCCGCCCTCTCCCCTCAAGCCGCCCAGAAGGGAGTTGATGGCGGCAAAATCCGCTGTGGACAATCGCGCCTCGCCAAGCATGTGATCTACGTAATAACGATAACCCTTGTCCGTAGGGACGCGACCGGCGGAAGTGTGCGGCTGCTCGACCAGCCCCAGCTCCTCCAGCTCGGCCATCACGTTACGAATCGTGGCCGGGCTCCAGCCGGATGCGTGGGCGAAGCGGTCTGAGATGGTGCGTGAGCCCACGGGCTCGCCTGTTATCAAATGCTCGTTGATGATGGCAGACAATACGGCTTGCCCGCGCGAGTCGGGTGTCTCTGATTTCCGTGAATATGTGCCAGAGGTGCGAGTGGCCATCACTATTTAGGATGTTTCGCGGGGACGAGCAGGTGCTTTTATCTCGGGAAAAACCGACCGTCTGCTCTGAAGGAATCAATAGCACTGCCAATTCCGGCTTGTCAAGAAACCTTCGCCGGAGAATCCGGCATCGCGCTCAAAAAGGCGGGGCGATACCCGATCAAAGGCAGTATAACCGATAATAATCCATACGGCAAACATTGTTTTTACAAAATCTTCATCGGCCAACAGGCGCGCCTCGCCCGGTTAATCTAAAGCAATTCTTACAGTTAAGCCGAACTAATGGTTAGATTATGATGAGAATCAAGCTCAAATGGCTACAAATACGAGCTTTAGCGGCCAGTCCGTGGAGGCAGCTTGAGGCGACTTTATCGCTGCCCTGGCCCATTCCTTGACGTATCAACAGCTTAGGGGGCTCCCCTGAAAGTAGCATTGACGCTCCGGCCAATCGACCCGTAATATCAAGCTCAGACGTAATTCCCGGAAGGTCAAGTTTCTCTTTATGGCAGGGTCGCAGCAACTTTTAGGTGCGCTTTTCACGGACGCTTTTCGTCAGTTGGGCGGGAGCCGCCCCGTGCCTGAGATCGAAGTGCGATTCTACCCTTACGCAGGGCTTCATCACACGATTCGCATACGCTCGGGCAGGGTCTACGTGCGTCTCTCCGACATCTGCCGCGACGCCCCGCAGGGAGTCTTGCGCGCTATAGCCTTTATGCTCGTGGCCAAGCTGCTGTCGAAACGTGTGCCTGAAGTCCACGAGCGCGTCTACAGAGACTATGCTTGCTCGCCGCAGGTCTTGCGGGCTTCGGACATAGCGCGGCGGCGGCGGGGGCGAAAGATGGTCTCGTCGGCGCGCGGTCGCTTCTACGACCTTGAGAAGATGTTCGACCGCTTGAACCGGCTTTACTTCGATGACCGTATAGAGAGGCCCACGCTG
>DASVVZ010000080.1:0-2141 GCA_036389875.1 Pyrinomonadaceae bacterium | reverse complement strand
CGCCTGTCGCATTTCGAGCGCGAACCAGACGAAGAGCGACGGCTGCTTCGCCCGGAATAAAACCCCTGCTCTCTGCCTGCCATGGCGTCGGCGTGCCGGTGAGCAGACGTAAGACCTCGAAATTATCGTGGCTCGCCTGCGAGAGAATATCTACGGCCAGTACGACGGCGTCGTCCGAACAGCCCGCGAGCAAAAGTAGCTTGGCCATGTAGAGAGCATGTAAGCCGGAGCTGCATGAGGCGCTGAATATGGGCAGTCCATTCTTGGCCCACGGCGTGCCTTCGAGAAGCATCTTCGAGTCGAAGGCATGACGCCAGTTGTCTGGATCAAAACGGACGGCTGCTCCGTTGCATGAGGCCACCAGAACGGGCGTTCGCGCAGACGGCGTGTCGCCGCCGAAGCATTCTCCAAGGGCCTGCCTGGCAAGCGCCGACCATCGCTCTCCTCCGTTGAGCGACGGCCCAACCCCGACCGCCCTGTAAGAGCGATGACAGGTGGTTCGTCTGTCGTTGAGCCATGGCAACTGCGCGGGCGTGCGGAGCGCCGCTTCGTGTGTAATATCGAAGACGCTGCCTTGCGCTGTGGCCAGACCGATAGAGGCGATTGCAATGTTCATACTACGGCACGTAGTCTGAGGAGTCTCGGTCGAA
This sequence comes from Pyrinomonadaceae bacterium, assembly GCA_036389875.1. Taxonomy (GTDB): domain Bacteria; phylum Acidobacteriota; class Blastocatellia; order Pyrinomonadales; family Pyrinomonadaceae; genus JACVRN01. Next base: position 1,491 of record DASVVZ010000080.1, on the reverse strand, counting down.
TTGGATTATTAAGGTAAACCGGCCCCCGCCCGTAGCGCAACCTTGCGACCTCCAGGATGAATACTCCGGCATTCTCTGAGAAGTTATAGTTCTTTAACCTCGACCCGCGCCTCACGATCACAAGGCCGCACATAAAGTCGAGCGGCTATTGCGCGGAAGAGAGTTGGCTGTCGGGCAGGTTTCCTGACAGTCACTTAGTACGAGACGCTTACTATGTACGCGCACCTCAATCTCGATTAGAAGGCGGCGCGAGAAGGTTTTGGACATCCCGGCACAGTCCCTATGAAGTGCCCGTCTGTAGTAAGGTATGGGTTCATGAATTTCAACCGGATGTTTTGAGTAAATAATATTATGGACGGCATAAGCAGTTTCCCCTTATCGGTTCTGGACCTTGCGCCCGTCAAGGCTGGCGGGACGATCAACGAATCTTTCCGCGAAACGCTTGGTCTGGCACGCCACGTCGAGAGCCTGGGCTATCGCCGCTTCTGGCTGGCCGAGCACCACAACATAGCTGGCATCGCCAGCGCAGCGACCGCCGTCCTCATAGGCTATGTCGCCGGAGGCACAAAAACGATACGCGTCGGCTCGGGCGGCGTGATGTTGCCGAACCACGCGCCGCTCATCATCGCCGAACAGTTCGGCACGCTTGAGGCGCTTTATCCCGGCAGGATTGATCTGGGTATCGGTCGCGCGCCGGGAACCGACCAGATTACGATGCGTGCGCTCCGCCGAAACCTCTCTCGCGTCGAAGACGATTTCCCGCGCGACGTGACCGAGTTGTTGTCTTACTTTGCCCCTGCGCGGCCAGGTCAAATGGTGCGCGCCGTGCCGGGCGAGGGATTGAGCGTACCCGTATGGCTCCTCGGCTCAAGTCTCTATAGCGCGCAGCTAGCGGCTCAGATGGGCCTGCCCTTTGCTTTCGCATCCCACTTCGCGCCAGACTATCTGATCCAGGCGCTCAAAATTTACAGGGACGAATTCAGGCCCTCCGAAAAGCTCCAGAAGCCCTATGCTATGCCCTGCGTCAACGTCATCGCTGCGGACACCGACGCCGAAGCACGCCGCCTGTTCACATCGCTCCAACAGGCCTTCATTAACCTTCGTCGCGGCCAGACAGGGCTGCTGCAACCGCCCGTTGATACGATTGAAGAAATCTGTTCTGAAGTCGAGAGAGCAGGTGTCGAGCACATGCTGCGCTACTCGGTCGTCGGATCACCCGAAACCGTGCGACGCAGGCTGAAGCGGTTCATTGATGAAACCGGGGCCGATGAGATCATGGTCACTGCGCAAATCTTCGACCACGCAGCGCGCCTGCACTCATTTGATATCCTTGCCACTACGGACGACAAATAAAGGTTTCCCTTAAAGAGGGGCCACATACTTTGCTCGCTCTCATTTGCAGGAACCTTTCTATATTTGCCTACTTGACTGAAAAGCTCGCTATTGTCTTTATCTTTTATAAAGGCATTCCTCAACTCTACACTGCTCCTT
>DASVVZ010000079.1:0-8919 GCA_036389875.1 Pyrinomonadaceae bacterium | reverse complement strand
GGGCCACGCCTGAGAACTCGGATACGGAGCGCAGTATCCACTGCTGTACGGGATTATCCATGCGGTCATAAGTTTCAATGGCCGCGCCCAGATGAAGCGCGAGCGCGAGCATCCCCGCGTGCTTGCCCGAGCAGTTGTTGTGTAGAACGGTCGGACGCCTGCCGTTCCTGCGCAGCTCTTCCGCGACCTCTGCGCTAAAGGGCTCGTGCACTCCGCATTTCAGGGCGCTCGGGTCGAGGCCGATTTTCCCGAGCATGAGAGAGACGGTTTCTGTGTGAATCGCTTCGCCGTTATGCGAGGCGCAGGCTATGGCAATCTCCCTTTCGGTAAAGCCGAAGCGGGCGGCCGCGCCCGTGCTCACGAGCGGGATCGCCTGAAAAGGCTTGGCGGAAGAGCGCAGGTAGGTCACAACCTGCGGATGGCCCAGGCGCGCAACCACGCTGCCTTCAGCATCAACGGCTATAATGTGGCCGCGATGACGCGATTCTATAATCTGCCCGCGCCTGACTTCTACAAGCGGCGCTGGTCCGGGAATGTTCTCTCTGTTTGTGCTCATCTATGGGCAAGGCATCTTACCAAAGCCAAAAGTAAAAGTGAAAAAGAGAGAGAGGCCGAAGGGCTGTGACTCCTCGGGCCTCTCTCTCTATTCACTTTTACTCTTTTGTCTTTCTACTTTTGCCTTGCTTTTCCGCGACGCGGGCCGTAGCTCAGGACTGTGAGCTTGACGCTGCGGCGACCGAAGCGGCAGGCTTCCTTGTTGGTTGGAACCCACACGTCTATCTTGTTTCCCTTGACGGCCGAGCCTGAATCCGTGACGACATATTCGCCACTGTAGGAGCCAGCGTCCAGACGAACGCGCGTGCCGAAGGGCAGAACTCTGGGGTCTGCGGCGATGGTTCCTGTGCGTACGCCGAGGCCGCTGGCACCACGACCGCGAAGGCTGTAGGCGGTCGCAACGTAAGCTGTGGGCGGCGTGACGGGCTTTGGCGCATCCGTGACAGCGCCGCTTTCGCCACGTTTGGATTCTTCAAAGGCAGTAACGGCAGCGCCCGCGCTTGCGGCAGCCGGGACGGAGGCGGTCATGAGCGCCTCTGTTTGAGTAATTTGTGCCGGTGTTGGTTGGGGTTTCGCAGAGGTGTTGCTGGTTTCTGCGGCGAGGGGGCTTGTAAAGAGCAAACTGGCGGTTAAGAGAGCCAGGCCTAGGCCGGCGCTCCCGCCGAAGAGGGATTTCATATGTCTCCGGGTCTCCTGTCCGTGTTAAATCGTTAAGCTTTACCTGCACACGCCGCGCGAGCCCGTTCTTTCCTATGGCTCGACCTCCGGCTCTAGGAGTTCTTTGAAAGACTTGTCAGCCGGAGTTGGGGGCTTGCATCCTTGATGCGGTGTACCGAAAAGCGCCTATAAAACAAGAAAGCAAGCGAACGTGAATGTCCGCTTGCTACCAAATAGAGGCTAACACAGGGGTCAAATTCTGTCCAGCCGAAGAATCAGCGCCCGCGCTCCTGCGTCACATGTCACAAGTCGGTGCTCAAAGCCTCTTTCTTCGGCCCGGGACTTGTGAGTTGAGACCCGGGACTTTAAGATAGAGCCATATGGACAAGCCTATTCGCATATTGTTGCAGACGACTATTCCGACGACAGAGGACGACTGGCACATAGGGCGATTCTCGCTCCTGCGCGACTACCTGGCGTCGCTTAAAGACCCGGAAGGCGCGGCGCGCTGCGAGGTGGTGACGCGCGACCGGGAAGAGGATGCTGACGGAAATGACCCTGTGCTCTCTTCGCTGGACCGCTCGGGTTTTGACGAGCTGTGGCTCTTTGCTGTAGATGCCGGGGACGGGTTGTCAAAGGAGGACTGCGCCGGAATCACACGCTTTCGCCAGCGCGGAGGCGGCATCCTCGCCACACGAGACCATCAGGACTTAGGCTCTTCCATCTGCACCATAGGCGGCGTAGGGCGCGCGCACTTCTTTCACACGCAGAACCCCGACCCGGACGAAGCGCGCCACGCGCCCGACGACACGTACACCGAGTCCATCAGTTGGCCTAACTATCATTCCGGCAGCAACGGTAACTATCAACGGATTAGCGCCGTCGAACCCGTGCACGAGCTTTTGCTGCGCGACCCGCAATCCGAATCCGGCGTGATAGAGCTTTTTCCGGCCCACCCGCACGAAGGCGCCGTAGGCGTTCCCGAAGGCGAAGAGCGCGTGCGCGTCATAGCCACAGGGAAAAGCCAGACGACAGGCAATCCATTCAACATCGCTGTAGCCTTTGAGCACGCGGAAGACCGCCACGGCAACCGGCTCGGACGCGCCGTGGCCGAATCCAGCTTTCATCATTTCGTCGATTACAACTGGGACACCGAAAAAGGCTGCCCCAGCTTCGTTGAAGAAGCGCCCGAAGACGGCTATAAGAAGAACCCGCAGGCTCTGGAAGACATAAAAGCCTACGTGCGCAACGTGGCCTTCTGGCTGGCCTCTTCATAAGCAGATATTACCTGGCACACGGCGCACGCTCAGGCCCTAGGAGGCCCGCCGCTAAAAAGAGGATTGGAGGTAATAAAGGATTATGACTCTCTATAGTTCCCTGTCTATTCTTTTAGTTATGGCCGCGCTTGCGCTGGCGCCCGCCTCGGGTGCGGGTGCCGAAGGCGAGCAGCCTGCCGTAGGCGCGAACGCGCCAGGGTTCAGCCTGCTCAGCAACGAGGGGAAGAAGGTTAGCCTCAAGGATTACAAGGGCAAGTGGGTTGTGCTCTACTTTTATCCGAAGGATTTCACCTCCGGCTGCACGCTGGAAGCCCACAACTTTGAGCGCGACATTAAGAAGTACGAGCAATTGAACGCGGTGATCCTGGGCGTGAGCGTGGACACGGCCGAATCTCACAAAGACTTCTGCACGAAAGAGGGCCTCAGCTTCAAGCTTCTGTCCGACCCGGATGCGAAGGTCTCTACCAACTACGGCTCTGTGATGGACTATCAGGGGATGAAGCTCTCTGCGCGCAACACCTTCCTGATTGACCCGAAAGGCAAAATCGCCAGAGTCTTCCTCAAGGTCAAACCCGCCGCCCACAGCGACGAGCTGCTTCAGGCGCTGGCCGAGCTACAGAAAAGCTGAAGCTTAAAGAGTAAACTTCCTAACACCGGAATTTCCTTTACCGGCAGGGCGGCGCAAATCAGCGCTCGCCCCTGCCGGTTTGTTCATCAGGCATCTCCATACGGTTATTTAGCCCGAAAACTTAGACAAAAGCCTGTTAAGTGAAGTCGCAGTCGTGTTGAGATGGCTGGAGCGGGCCGTAAGAAGACCCGTGAGCCGTTCACAGGAGGCTGCGCGCGGTTCCAGAGACTTGCGCGGCGCTTATACCTGGCTGCGCCGCGCTCACAAAGACTTGCGCGGTGTTTACAGGGACTTGCGCTGTGGTTACGAGACTCTGCGCGCGTTTCCAGACGGTTGCGGCGTGTTTACAAGAGCCTGCGCCGTGCTTACAAAGACTTGCGCGGGAGTTTAGACGGGTTGCGGGCGGTTTAAGAAGAGTTGCGCGGAGTTCCGGCGGCTTAATTCGGACGCAACTAAAGGGTCAGGAAGTTTTCCAGGACTCGCTTGCCGTGCGGGTGCTCTTCGTCGAAGAGTTCTGGGTGAAATTGTACGCTGAAGAGAGGGCGTTGCGCGTGCCGCATTGCCTGCAGGGCGCAGGTCTCATTTGAGGCCGTGCGGCGAAAGCCAGAGGGCAGCTCCTTGACTTCGTCAAAGTGTGAATGCCAGACGGAAAACCTGTGCGGCAAGCCTTTGAAGATAGCATCGCCGTCAGTTTCCACTTCGAAGAAGCCGCGCTCGCGCAGGCAGCCTTCGTAGCCTGTGGTTCCTGTCTCAAGCCTCTTCATCACATCCACGCGCGCGCCGTAACAGAGGGCTATCTGCTGGTGCCCGCCGCAGATTCCAAGCAGAGGCTGGCGCGCGTGGCGAATCACGTCAAAGACTCCGGCCAGAGATTCAGCAGTGTAGCTCTCCCACGGGTGGCTCTGGCCGCTCAGGATAATGTGCGTCGGCTTTAATTCTTCCAGGCGCTTGAGAGAGACCGAGGTGTAGCGCTCCCTGACCACCTGCGTCTCCGGGCTAAGACGCGCGAGCGCCTCCTGAATCTCGCGCGGGCTCAGGCCCTGACCGTCAATCGTATTGTCAACGAGGTAAATCATCTCACTCACGAACGCGCGCCGAGGCAATAGAGCTTGCCGTTGAAGGCTCCTATGTAGATGCGGCCCTCCAGGATGGCGGCCGTGGAGTTGATGTTGTCGCCTATCTTCAGCTCCCAGAGCCGCTCGCCTGTCTCGGCCGAGAGCATGTACATCCAGCCGGACTTGTCTCCGAAGACCAGCCGGCCGTCAACCAGAGGCGCTGTGGCCCAGATGGGGGCGCGCACCATCTGCTGCCAGACGACTTTGCCGTCACTGGCCGCCAGAGCGTACATGAAGCCGTTGTTCGAGCCAATGTAGACGCGACCGTTCGAGACAATGGGGCTCGCCCAGAAGCCGCTCCGCTCCTTATAGTTCTTGCTCAAGCCGCCTTCGGCCCTGAACTTCCAGACCAGTTCTCCGTTTGACTGCCTGAAGCAGTAGACCTGCCCGTCTTCGGCGGCCGTGTAGACCAGTCCGTTCGCAACCGCGGGCGTCGAATCCGAATCAGCGCCTATGCGCGCCTTCCAGATTGTTTTTCCGTCCGCTAAGTTCAGGCAGAACAGGTCGCCGCCTTCCGTGCCCACGTAGATGCGGCCGTCAATGATGGTCGAGCTGCCTTCCATGGAGCCGAGCCGCTCCGTCTTATAGATGAGCGAGCCGTCCTCGAAGTTCAGGCAGTAGTAGAAGCCGTCTTCGCTGCCGAAGTAGACTCGGCCGTCTATGACGGAAGACGCGCCGTCCACCTCGAAGCCCGTCTTGTATTTCCAGATGAGGCGGCCCGTCCGGGCGTCGAAGCAATAGATGTTGTGGTCTAAGCCACTGGCAATTATCCGGTCACCCGCGATTGTAGGCGTGGACTTCAGGCTGTCTTCCGTCTTGTAGCTCCAGATGACGCTGCCGTCACGAGTGCTCAGGCAATAGAGATTGCCGTCCGCGGAGCCGAAATAGACTCGTTCCCGTGTGACGGAAGGCTGTCCCGGCCAGCTGGTCCCGCCCCACGGGTCGTCGTGAAGCCGCCCCGTCGTCGTCTTGGTCTTAAACTCCCAGACGACTTCCAGAGGCTTGGCGGGCCAGGGGCCTGTGCCGTAAAAGGCCCGCGCAGGGTTTCCCAGCCACGTAGGCACAACCGTAGGCACGCTGACGGTCTTAGCGGCAGCCGCCGCGCTGTCACGACTCTCGGTGGTGGTCGTGCCGCTTGCGTCGCGGCCGCAACCCGTCAACGACAGAAGCGAGAGCGACAGCAGAAGCGCCGGAAGAATGAATTTAAGCGCAGGTGTTTTCAAACTTAGCTTTGAACCTGATTTTTTGGGGCAATACTTCATAAGGGGAACAACTCAACTTGCGGATTCCTGTGGCCACTCACCACTGTAAACTATATCGGCGCGTCCTGTCAGCACCACTTCATCATCTTCGCGCCAGAGAATCTCCGCGTGGCCGCCTTCCATCCACGCTGTGACGCGACGCTCCGTCAATCCTTTTATCACGGAGGCGACGACCGCCGCGCACGAGCATGTCCCGGAGGATTCCGTCGCGCCCACGCCGCGCTCCCATATACGCAGTTCTATATTGGCGCGGTCTCTCACGCGCACGAACTCGACGTTCGTTCTTTCCGGAAATTGCGCATGACTCTCAAGCACTCGGCCCACGCGTCGCCAGTCCACCAGGCCGAAATCTTCCACGAAGATGGAGCAGTTGGGATTTCCCATCTGCAAAGCCGTGACCGGGAACCTCTCGCCGTCTATGACGAGCGGGTAATCCATCACGCGCTCCTGCGGCTCGTCCGTCAACATAGGGATGGAGGCGGAATCGAAGCGGGGCTTCCCCAGTTCCGACTCGAACCAGTAATGGCCGCGCGAGAGCTCTTCCCTCAGCCGGTAGAGCTTCACGCCCGAGCGCGTGGAAAGACGCAGGGCTTCCCTTTCCCACAGGCCCTCGTGATAAAGAAAGGCAACGGCGCAACGCGTGCCGTTGCCGGAGAGACCCGCCTCGCTTCCATCCGGGTTGAAGATGCGCGCGTCGAAATCCGCCGCGCCCTTATCTTCCGAAGGACTGATGATGACTATCCCGTCAGCGCCGGGGCCGTAATGGCGGTCACAGATGGCGCGGGCCAGATTATTCAAGGACTTTACGCGGGCCACCGCGCCCGCCTCAAAGATTATGTAGTCGTTGCCGAAGCCCTGGAATTTTATGAAACGCATTCAAAAAAGAGTTGCGAGCTATAGGTGGCGAGTGTCGCGCCACGGACAAAGAGAGGATTTTACTCTGTTATGGCCCACTTGTCACTTCCGTCCCCATCCTTTATTAGCTTCCTTGCCCGTCCCTTTGAGAAGCTGTTAAGCTCAAAGGGTCTTTTGAGCAGGTTGAAATTCCGTACAGAGGTTGAGAGATGCCCATTAGCCAGGATTTGTTGGAGATTCTGATCTGCCCTGCGTGCCGCGCCAGAGTCGAGCTGAAGGAGGACTCAAGCGCGCTGGTCTGTCAGATCTGCGGGCGTAGCTATCCGATTCCGGACGCCATTCCTTCTATGCTGATAGTCGAAGAATGCCCGTCGTGCAAGGCTACGGCCATGATGCAGGTCGAGGGCGACCAGTTGAAATGCCCCGACTGCGGCCACACATATCCGATAGTCCCAAGTCCGAAGTCTCAAGTCCAAAGTTAAAAGCAAGACTCTTTGACCTGAGAGGCGCGGGCTTTAGACTCTTTCATGAGCGTGAGTGAGATAATTGAAAGGCCATTGGAGGCTAGAGGCGGAGGCGATGAAACGCCCGTCACGGAGCCTCAGCCGCTCGGGCCCGCGAGGCTTCCCTGGCAGGACGTTCGCAAGGTGCTGGTCGTGCGCCTTCGCTCCATAGGCGATACAGTCCTTGCCACGCCCGCCCTTCACGCCCTGCGCCGTTTCCTGCCCGGAGCAGAGATAGACATACTGCTGGAAGATTGGGTCGCGCCCGTCCTCTATGGCTTTACGGAGGTCAGCCGCGTCATCACTGTGGAGCGAGCGAGCGTAGCGGCGCGCGCGCGAGTGGCGAAAGAGCTGCGCGGGGCGCGCTACGACGTGGCCTTTAATCTTCACGGCGGGACGACCGCGACTATCCTGACGCGAGCTTCGGGGGCGCGCCACAGGGTGGGTTACGGCAGCTATCGCTACAGCCGGCTCTATAACCACGCGGCGCCGCCCGCCAATCAGTTGTGGGGAAAGGCCGCCACGCATTCCGTCGAGCAGCAGCTTGCGCTTCTCGGCTGGACAGGCGTGCCCGTGAGCGACCGCCCGCCGACGCGGCTCAGTGTGACGGCCGTAGCAGCCGGGAGCATCAGGGAGAGGCTGCGCGCGGAAGGGATTGAGGAGAACCAGCGGGTCGCGCTCTTTCATCCGGCGGCCGCGTTTGAGACGAAGCAGTGGGCGGCTGAAAACTTTGCGCGGGTGGCGGAGGCTCTGGCCGCGCGCAAGGTCAGAGTGGTGGCCGTCGCCGCGCCCGGTGAAGCCCGGCGCATCCACGCTTTGACTAAAACTTCGGCGGCCCGCATCGCGGCCTTCACAGACCTGAAGCTGCCGGAAGTAACTGCGCTCGCGGCTCGCTCTGCCCTCTTCGTCGGCAACGATAGCGGCATAGCGCACATAGCATCGGCCGTGCGAACCCCTTCGGTCGTCATCTTCGGCTCTTCGAACATAGAGCACTGGCGGCCCTGGGCTAATCCTTTATCAGAGGCCGTGCGCGAAGAGCTGCCCTGCCAGCCCTGCCCCGGCTACAGTTGCGGAGAGTTCCAGGAGCCGGAATGCATTCGCCGCGTCACGGTCGAAAGAGTCCTACAGTCGATCGAGAGAGTAATGGGAAGAAGTTTTCAGTTTTGAGTTTTCAGTTAAGAGCAACCGTCTCTTTGCTGAAAACTGAAAACTCAAAACTGAAATACTGTTAGCTTATGATTCAGATAACGCAGCAGAGGGCCGCGGAGCTTCTTGAGAAGATGCGGGAGCGCGGCGTCATCGTCTTTGGCGACGTGATGCTGGATGAGTTCGTCTGGGGCGAGGCCACGCGCATCTCGCCCGAAGCGCCCGTGCCAGTCGTTGATATACAGCGCGAGTCCGTGCACCTGGGGGGCGCGGCAAACGTGCTGGCGAATCTATTGAGCCTCGGCGTGCGGGCGCGCGTCATCGGCGTCACGGGAGACGACCGCGCGGGCCAGTGCCTGCGCGCAGAGATTCGCGAGGCCGGAGTGGATTCGGGAGACGACCTAGTGATTGACCGCGCGCGGCCCACTACTTTGAAGACGCGCATCATAGCGCACAGTCACGGCCACAATCAGGCAATCGTGCGCGCAGACCGAGAGGCGCGCGCTCCCGTCCACGGCGAAGTCGAAGCGCGCCTCATAGCTATTTTGAGAGAAGCGATTGTGGACGCGAGCGCTTTCGTCATCTCCGATTACGACAAGGGAGCTATTACGCCTCGCATTCTGGCGGAGATTCTGCCCTTCGCAGTGGAGCGAAATGTTCCCGTGCTCATAGACCCGAAGATTCGCAACTTCGACTTCTACCGCCCGGCGACGCTCGTTACGCCGAATCATCACGAAGCGCTCAGGCTGACGAATTCCGAAGATCACACGGACGCAGGATTGAGGCTTGCGGCGCAAAGGATACACGAGCGGCTCGGTTGCGAGTCCGTCCTTATTACTCGGGGCGAGCGCGGCATGATGCTTCTGGAAAAGGAGGGCGAGCCCGTTTACGTTGAGACTGCGGCGCGAGAGGTTTATGATG
>DASVVZ010000078.1:0-14585 GCA_036389875.1 Pyrinomonadaceae bacterium | reverse complement strand
TCTGCTTACGCCCATGAGTTATGGATTGTAACGCCGCCGGAAAAAAAGCAGAAGGCATGAGCGCGTGCGGACGGAGGCTCAAGGGGCGGCCTGAACCCTCATCCCTATTTCAACAGCCGATTCTTGACAGCCGCGAAGCTTTCGCGCAACCCTAAGCTAACCTGGAATCACAAGGAGAGAGCATGACGGGCGGCCAACGCATCGTTTCACTTCTGCCATCCGCGACCGAGATCGTCTGCGCGCTCGGACTAAAAGACTCGCTCGCGGGCATCACGCACGAATGCGATTACCCGCAGGGGCTGGAGAGGCTGCCGCGACTGACCCGCAGCCGCATCTCGCACGAGACCATGACGAGCAGCGAGATTGACCACGCCGTGCGCTCGCAACTAGACGGCCACGGCTCCATCTACGATTTGGACGAAGAGCGATTGCTGGGACTTCGGCCCGACCTCATCATCACGCAGGAGCTTTGCGAAGTTTGCGCCGTCAGCTACAAGACCGTACGGCGGGCGGCGCGGATGTTCGAGACGGACGTGCGCGTTGTCTCGCTTGAGCCGAACACCATAGCGGACATCTTCGACAACATACGAACAGTCGCACAGCTGACGGGAAGGGAAGGCGCGGCCGAAGAGTTAATCGCAGGGCTGACCGCGCGGCTTAACCGGCTGGAAGACGCCGCCCCTACAATCAAGGCGCGCCCGCGCACGCTCATGCTCGAATGGCTTGAGCCGCCTTTCTCGCCCGGCCACTGGGTGCCGGAGCAGGTGCGACTTGCCGGAGGCGACCACGGCTTCGGACGGGCGGGCGAAAAATCCGTGACCACCAGCGCAGAAGAGATAAGAGAGTATGCGCCGGAGGTAATCGTCATGATCCCCTGCGGCTACTACAAGGAAGACATACTGCGGCAGCTGCCTGGCGCGCGGCTGCCTGAAGGCTTTCTTGAGCTTCCGGCGGTCGAACGCAAAGAGGTCTGGGCCGTTGACGCCACCAGCTACTTCAGCCGCCCTGGGCCGCGCGTGGTAGACGGCGCAGAGATACTGGCGCGCATTCTACACCCGGAGATTTTCGGCCGGCCGAAGGAGGCGGAAGCCGTACGCGTTCCCACAGAACTGCTGCACTCATAAAGTGTAATTGAAACAGATGCCGCGAAAGACTTTATCCGAAGAGACTCAGGCAAGCGCGCCAACGGGCGGCGGGCTTCTGCAAACTTTCGCAGAAGCGGCCGAAATGGTGGCCGCCACGACGAAGAAGCTTGAGAAGGCCGCGCGTCTGGGAGCCTATTTCCACACGCTCGACGACAGAGACCTGATGCGCGCGGCCAGGTACTTCGCCGGGCACCAGTTTCCCCAGAGCGACGTGCGCACGACCAACGTTGGCACGAGCACTCTGCGCGATGCCCTGAGCGAGGCGACGGGCGTCGGCGTTGAAGAGCTGCGACCGCGTTATGTGCGACTGGGCGATTCCGGCGAGGTGGCTTACGAAGCCGTGCTGGAAGCCAGGGGCGAGAGCGCAAAGCCCGCCATCACGCTAGCGGAAACCGAAGCGCTCATTGAGCGCTTGAGCGAGCTGCGCGGCACGAAGACGAAGAAGAATCTTCTGGCCGAAGTGCTCGCCCGCTCGACGGCGCTCGAAGCCAAGTACCTGGTGAAGCTACTCGCAGGCGACCTTCGCATAGGCTTGAAAGAGGGGCTTGTAGAAGACTCCATCGCCCGCGCCTTCGCTCAGCCTCTACAGCAGGTCTCTCTGGCCAACATGCTGCTGGGCGACGTCGGCGAGACGGCCGTGCGCGCACGGCGGGGCGGGCTGACGGAAGTCTCCATGCGCCTCTTTCATCCTCTGAAGTTCATGCTCGCCACAGCCGCCGCAGACCTCTCGGACATAGCCCGCACGATGCCCGAGCAGTTCTTCGTGGAGGACAAGTTCGACGGCATACGCGCTCAGGCGCACGTCCAGCCCGTAGACGAAGCGGCATCAACACAGAGTGCGGCTGTGACGGTGGAGAACGGCAAACGCATTGCGCTCTACTCGCGCACTATGGACGAGATAACGCACCGCTTCCCGGAGCTATTCGCGTCGCTCAGCAGGTTAAACGCGGACGTGATTCTGGACGGCGAGATAGTGCCTGCGCGCGAAGGTCGAATACTGCCCTTCGCGGAATTGCAGAAGCGTCTGGGGAGAAAGACCGTAGGCGCGGAGCTTTTGAGCTCCGTCCCCGTCGTCTTCATAGTCTACGACATCCTCTACGCAGACGGGCGAGTGCTGATTGACGATTCGCTGGAAGAGCGACGGGCCATGCTGGAAAAGCTCGTGCCGGCGGAAGGAATGGTGCGGCAGTCCGAGGTAAAGCGCTTCCGTGAAGTCGCGGCGCTGGACGAAGAATTTGACGGGGCGCGCGCGCGCAGCAACGAAGGCTTGATGATAAAAGACCCTCGCTCGTCTTATAAGCCCGGCAGGCGCGGGCGCGAGTGGCTGAAGCTCAAGCGCGCCATAGCGACCCTTGATGTCGTGGTCACGGCGGTCGAAGTGGGCCACGGCAAACGGCGCCACCTGCTTTCGGATTACACCTTCGCCGTGCGACGCTCCGAAGAGGACGCGGAGCTTTTGAATGTGGGCAAAGCCTACTCCGGCCTGACGGACGTTGAGCTGGCAGAATTGACGGAGTGGTTCAAGGCGCACACGGTTCAGGAGTTCGCGCACGGTCGAGTGCGCGTAGTCGAGCCGAAGATAATTTTGGAAGTCACCTTTGACCGCGTGCAGGAATCGAAGCGGCACAAGAGCGGCTACGCCCTGCGCTTCCCGCGCATCCTCAGGCTGCGCGACGACAAGTCTGTGGATGAGATAGACACTCTTGAGACAGTGAAAAAGCTGGCGGAATAAAACTCACCGCAGAGACGCGCGCAGGATTACGCAGAAGAGCAGTTGAAGGCTTAACTCTCAGCGCCCCCTCTTGCGTCTCTCCGCCGTCTCTCGGCGGCGATAAATGGCCTTTCCCGTCACTCAAACGGAAATCAGTTGCGCGGCCGTTCGCATGAAGTCCTCCGGGTCTACGGCCGTGCGATTGACGAAGGTGTCCAGGTGAAGATGCGGCGGGGAGTTTTGCCCGCCGCTGCGGCCCGAAAGCGCAATCACCTGCCCGCGTGTGACCGCCTGGCCCGCCTGAACGCGCCGCTCCGACAGGTGATTGTATTTGGAAAAGACGCTGCCGCCATGGTCTATGATGACGGTATGTCCGGCCGTCCACTGTTCCATAGAGAGGGCGACTGTGCCGTCGTTGATGGCCTGCACGGGCGTACCCGTAGAGGCGCGGAAATCGAGCCCTATGTGGCGGTAGCGCTTCGTGCCGTTGACCGTGCGGCGGACGCCGAAATTGTCGTTGTCGCGCCCCGCTACGGGACGCACAAAAGGCATAGTCCACCTCCTGGGGCTTACGCGCTTGAGAATCTCCACGTCCGTCTGAAAATCCCTGCGCATGCGCGCGGCCACATCCGGCGGAGGCGCGCTGAAATCCTCGTCCAGGGTCAGGGATGTGGAGCGATACGGCCCGCGCTCTATGAAGTAGGGGAATGTCCAGTCCTGCACTCTACCGGCGGCTGAGCGCGCACGCACGCGCAGGGCGTGGCTTCCCATGACGGAATCGAGAGGCGCCGAGAGTATCACGCGATAGATGCGACGCCCGCGCACGGGATAAAAGTAGAGCTCCTGCGGCTCTATCAGTTGCTGCCCTCCGGCCGCTTCGGGCTGAATGGGAACCGGCAGGCTGCCGCTCAGAATCTCCACCTCCGAAGCGAAGGTGAGCGCTATCAGAAGCGTCCTGCCTTCCACTATGACGGGGCGCGCGGTCGTGTTGTAGTTGGTAACGAGCGGCGCGCCCGTATCTGCCTGAGCGCGTGCCCCACCCGCACGCCTTCCGGTTAAGACTGCGGGTGCCGCCAGAACAAGAGCGCCTAAAAAGCTGCGCCGTGATAAAGACATCTTTTAAGTTCCCCCAGGGCTTTTGATGCACGAAGCCTCTCACATAGAAGTCTCCAGAGTCCAGAGAGCCTGTGGAGTCTATGGAGAAAAACGGGTTGGCTCTCAAGACCCTACAGACTCTCTGGACTCTGGAGACTCTAATTCCTTGTTTGTAACTGCGGGCGGAAATCAAATATCATCGCTCCTGAACAGTAATGTTTAGAAGCCCCATTAGAGACGCGACCCCGCAGTCGAAAGTAGAAAACTCTTGATGACCAGACGTATAAGACTGATTCTAGCAATCTCATTTGCGCTCCTTTTCTGTGTGAGCGCGTCGGCGCAGCGCACCCGTCGCGGCACCGCCGGCACACAGCCGCCGCCCAAACCTGCGGCAACGCCCGCCCCGGCTCTTCCCACGCAGTTGCCGCCCAACACGCTCGCCGTGGTCAACGGGCGTTTTGTGACCTTCGAAGAGATTAACGCGCAGGTACGCGATGCCATCAACAATCTTGACCGCACGATAGGCGAGATGCGCCGCCGCGCGCTCACAGACCAGGTCAACACCTATCTCTTCGAGGCGGAAGCCAAGAAGCGCAACGTGTCGCTTGAGCGGTTTCTCGACACGGAAATCTACAGCCGCATCCCGCCGCCCAGCGAAGAGGATATAAGATTCATCTACGAGAACAACCGCGACCAGATTGGCCCTCTCTCGCTCGACGAAGCGCGGCCGCGCATCATAAGTGCCATGCGAGAGCAGCGCGCCGTCTCTCTGATAGAAGATCTGGCCACGCGCCTGCGCATGATGTACGTGGTCGAGTGGGGCACGGCCGACATCAATGCCCAGGGAGTCGCGCCGAACGCGGTTCTGGCCTCCGTCTCCGGCCGCTCCATCACCTATGGCGAATTGAACGAGCAGTTGAAGCCGACCATCCATGACCTGCGCTTGCGGCTCTACGAAGCCGAGCGGCAGGCCATAGACGACAGAATCAACGAGATACTTATGGAGGCGGAAGCCAGCCGCCGCCGCATCACGCGCGACGACCTGATACGTATAGAGATTTTCGATAAGCTGCGTCGCCCGACCGAAGCCGACGTGGCCAGGTTCTACGAAGAGAACAGGTCGCGCATACAGGGCACGCTGGAATCGCGCCGCACCGAGATAGCGACTTTTCTAGAAACGCAGGAGCGCAGCCGTCTTGAGCGCGCGCTGGCCGAGCGCCTGCGCTCCAACGCTCAAATCCGCGTAGTGCTGGCCGAGCCCGCCGGATACGTGCAGCGAATCAGCGCGGACGACGACCCTTCGCGCGGGCCGCAGGCTGCGCCCGTCACCGTTGTCATGTTCACGGACTTTCAGTGCCCTGCCTGCTCGGCCACGCATCCCGTGCTGGACGAAGTGATCAAGCAGTACGGGGCGCGCGTTCGGCTGGTCGTGCGCGACTTCCCGCTGGACATGCACCCGAATGCACGCAAGGCGGCCGAGGCCGCGGGCGCAGCCAACGCTCAGGGCAAGTTCTTCGAGTATATAAGCGTGCTCTACAGGAACCAGCAGCAGCTGGACGTAGCTTCGCTCAAACGCTACGCGAGCGATTTAGGCTTAGACCGTGCGCGCTTCGACGCGGACCTTGACGGCGGAAAGTACGCGGCCGAAGTGGCCCGCGACGTGTCGGACGGGAAGTCTTACGGGATAACGGGGACGCCCGCCATCTTCGTCAACGGCGTGCGGCTGCTGGACTTGAGCGAAGGGGCTATGAGGGCCGCGATTGAACGGGCGCTTGAGCGCGCGGGCCAGAGGCCGCAGGCGGCTGCCAGGTAGGGCGAATTTCCCTGCCGCTCTTCCCTATGATTTCGTGAGACTACTTTTGAAGACTCAAATGAGAACTCCATCGGCGGGCACGCTCGCGCTTCTTCTCTTTCTTACGCTCCCGGCCTGCGGCGACCGCTCCATCAGCGCGGCCGACGGCGCGGCGCAGGCCACGCCGACCAGCTCTCCGAGCGCTGCGAACGTAGAGAAGAGCGCGCCCGTCGAAGAGGTTCCCACCTACACCTATGAGATAGTTGAAACCTACCCGCACGACCCAAAGGCTTACACGCAGGGACTGGTCTTTCATGACGGGATGCTCTACGAGAGCACCGGCCAGTACGGCTCATCCTCGCTGCGTAGGGTCGAACTGAAGAAGGGGAAGGTGAAGAAGAAGGTTGACGTGCCCGGCCAGTACTTTGCCGAGGGCATGACGATCCTGAACGGAAAGATTTACCAGTTGACGTGGCAGCAGAACAAGGGGTTTATCTACGACCCTAAGGATTTCAAGCTCGAAGGCGAGTTCAAATATGACGGGGAAGGATGGGGACTTACGACCGACGGCCAGTCTCTAATCCTGAGCGACGGCACGGACCGCTTGCGCTTCCTGGACCCCGCGACCTTCCGGGTGATTAAAACCGTCGGCGTCCTCAACAACCGCGAGCCGCTTCTGGACATCAACGAGCTTGAATACATTCACGGCAGAATCTACGCCAACGTCTGGAAGATGGACAAAATCGCTTGCATAGACCCGCAGACGGGCCACGTAATCGCCTGGATAGACCTCACCGGCCTGCGCCCCGAAGAAAGCCTCACGAGCACGGAGAACGTACTGAACGGCATAGCCTACGATTCGACACACGAGCGCCTCTACGTCACCGGCAAGCGCTGGCCCAAGCTCTTCGAGATTCGACTGAAGAAGAGGTAGCGGCCTTCTCAATCCTGGGACTGCGTGATTCCGAAAATGAATTCGGGCGCACGTCTCTTTCCCGCCTGAAAACAGGAATCACCTTGAAAATCGTGCCGTTTGAGCTTTCCGCCCGGCTGGCACGGGATTTCCTATAAGGCAAGCGGGTCTTCCTCTCCTGGAAGCCGGCGGGGGCGAGTAGAGATGAATGATTCCCGTCTCCAACTCGCCTCCGCCACCTGAAGCTCACCGGAGATTAATCATAGGGACAGGAATATGAGCGCGACCTCCACAGAAAGCGCAAAGATACTGATTGCGGACGACCAGCCGGACGTGCTCGAAGCCCTGAGGCTATTGCTCAGGCGCGCGGGCTATCTGGTAGAGACCGTCTCGTCGCCTTCAGCCGTTCTGGAAGCCATCAGAGAGCGCTCCTTCGACACGCTCCTGATTGACCTCAACTACGCGCGCGACACCACTTCCGGCCGCGAAGGAATAGAGCTTCTCTCTCATGTACAGGCCCTGGACGCTGCGCTGCCTACAATCGTCATGACCGGCTGGGCCAGCATAGAGGTCGCGGTCGAAGCCATGCAGCACGGCGCTCGTGAGTTTGTGCAGAAGCCCTGGGACAACGAGCAGTTGCTGACGCTCCTGCGCAGGCAGGTTGACACCTGCAAGCTACTGCGCCGCAGGCAGCAGGCCGAAGTAGAGAAGCAGCGCGAAGCCTCAATGGCGGCCGAAGCGCAGCGCCGCCTTCTGCCTCAGCAGTTGCCCGCGAGCGACCACCTTGAGTTCTTCGCCATCTGCCAGCCGGCGCGCGAGGTCGGCGGCGACTACTACGACTTTATAGAGTTGGGCGAAGAGAAGATTGGGTTCGTCGTCGCGGACGTTGAAGGCAAAGGGATGCCCGCAGCCCTTTTCGCTTCGACTGTTCAGGCGACGCTTCGCAGCCACGCTCGCCGCAGCGAGGCCATGCGCCCTTCAAGACTCATAGCCTCCGTCAACGAGCACTTCCGCACCTCGGCCGACGCGACCAGCTACTCTACGCTCTTCTACGCGGAGGTTGACGAGGATGCCCGTTCCCTGACTTATGTGAACGCTGGCCATAACCCGCCGCTTCTACTTCGCAGGAGATGCGCGCAGTCGGCTGCCATCGCACAATCGGTTGCGCCCGCGCGCACAGAAGAAGTCGCCGTCAAAAGACTGGAAGCGGGCGGCACCGTGATAGGCTTTTTCGAGGACTGCGTTTACGAGGAAGCCACCATAGGGCTTGAGCCAGGAGACCTGCTCGTGGCCTACACGGACGGGTTGACCGAAGCCTTCAACGAAGAGGGCGCGGAGTTCGGCGAAGGCCGCCTGCGCGAGCTGCTCGTGAACAACTCGCATCTCTCCGCACCCGCGCTCGGCGAAAGAATCCTGGAGGGCGTGCGCGACTGGTGCGCCTCCGCCCCGCAGCACGACGACCTCACTTTCGTCATCATGAAGATGAGATAGGACGCGTCGCTACTTTTTCAACTCGTCTTTCAAATCCATGTTCCGTATCAGGCGGTGCAGGTAGTTCGGGTGTACGCCCAGGATTTTAGCGGCTTCGGTGTAGTTGCCGCCCGACTGCTCCACGGCATCCAGTATGAGCTGCTTCTTCACCTGCCTGACCGCCTCGTGATACTGGGCGGGAGGCGCTCCCTTCGGAGACGCGTAGGTTTCAAGAATGGCTTCGGGCAAATCTTCCGGCAGGATTTGCTCGCTTGAGCCGAGGACAACTGCGCGCTCTATGGCGTTCTCAAGCTCGCGCACGTTGCCGGGCCAGTGATAATTCAGCAGGTACGCCCGCGCGGATTGAGAGATGCCCATCACCGACCGTTTCGATTTATTGCTGAACTTGGAGGCGAAGTAGCTGGCCAGAAGCGGAATGTCTTCGGGCCTTTCGCGCAAAGGCGGCATGACGATTGAGACCACGTTGAGGCGATAGTAGAGGTCTTGACGAAAATCATTCGTCTTGATGGCTTCCTCCAAATCCTTGTTGGTGGCCGTTATCACTCGCACGTCAACCTTTATGGGGCGCGTGCCGCCCACGCGCTCGAACTCTCGCTCCTGTAGAACCCTCAGCAGCTTCGCCTGCATCTGCGGAGCCAGCTCGCCTATCTCGTCCAGAAAAATCGTTCCCGTGTCCGCCAGCTCAAGCCTTCCCTTCTTCTGTGAGAGTGCGCCCGTGAAAGCGCCCTTCTCGTGACCGAACAATTCGGACTCGAGAAGGGTTTCCGTGAGCGCGGCGCAGTTGATGGCGACGAAGGGCTTTGAGGCGCGCGGGCTGTGAAGGTGCAGGGCGCGTGCGGCCAGTTCTTTTCCCGTACCGGATTCTCCGCGTATCAGGACTGTGGAGTCCGTCGGCGCAACTTTGGCTAGGAATTGATAGACCTGCTTCATGCGGCGGCTCTCGCCAATCATGCTGTGATCGGCCTCGATGGCCGCCAGCAGCCTGCGGTTCTCGCTCTCAAGCCATTCGACGTGTCGCGCGTTATCCAGCGCCACGGACGCAATCGAGGCCACGGCGGTCATCAATTCCAGGTGGTCTTTATCAAAGCGCGCAGACACGGAGCTTCCGTCCAGGTAGATTACGCCGAGCAGTTCTTCAAAGGAGACCAGCGGCACGCACAGGATGGAGTTTATGCGCGAGGCTATGATGCTTTCCGAGGCGGCAAGCTCTGGGCTGGCCGTAACATCGTTGCTCAGGATTGCGCTCCTCTCTTCCATGACCTTGAAGATGATGGTGCGGCTGACCTGTACGGGGCGATTCTCGCCCGCAGCCTTGTCTATGCCGAAGATGGAAGTGAACTCTTCCATGTCATCGCCTATCAGCAGTATCGCTCCGCGCTCGGCCGGGACGACTTCAAAGACCAGCTCCAGCAGATGCCGCTGCAAGGCTTCGAGGCCGCGCACGGAGTTAATCGCCGTGCTTATCTTCAGGAGCGCGTTCAAGTGCCTGGAGATGCGCGCAGTCGGCGGCAAGCTCTGCATGAGCTTGTCCGGCCGGAGCAGTAGAGAGTCGCTGCTCGCCATCCTTATGGTGGAATGCGTGGAGATGAACATCTCGTCGCTTACCAGTACGGGCGGCGGCTCACCCTGAGCGTCGCCTTCGTGCAGCAAAAAGAGAAAGTGCGTGTCGCCCAGCTTTATCTGGTCGCCGTGCTCAAGGTATCGCTCCTTTACCGGAAGGCCGTTGACGAAAGAGCCATTCAGGCTGTCCAGGTCTGAGATACGAAAGCGCCCCTCCTCCCGGCTAATCACACAGTGGCGGCGCGAGACGGAGGCGTCAGCGACCGATATGGTGTTGGCGGACTCGCGCCCGATGGAGCAGGCTTCGTCCGCAAGCGGAAAGGTCTTTCCCTGCAAAGGCCCTGAGATGGAGACGAGTCTTGGGTTCATCACCGCCCGGATGCGCGTGCGAGGCCAATTTTCTGTTAGAGAGCAAGGCGCAAAAATTCGGCTTGGCAAATAATAAGCCTTTAATGCGGGAATGTGCAAAAAGCGCTTTTAAGTTTCGAGTTTCAAGTCTCGGGCAGGAAGGCCCATGTTGTTTTGGCTCGCGACTCAAAACTGTATCTATAAAGTTAGAGGGCTATCCGAATGGATAGACCCTGGAAAGGCTGGCGGCAGAATCGCGGCTCCTCTCCGAGCAGCTTCGATTCAAAACTATCTTCTCTTTTATCAACAGCTTCCGGCAGGGGCGACGAGTGCTTTGCTGTGATAGAGCATGAGTGGCACGCCGCCTGCACTAAAGGACGGCCAGAGAGTAACCGGGCAGTTGAAATGAATTGAAGGCCGGGCGCTTGAGTGAAGAGCGAAACCGGATAACGGGCTGAGAAGTTACTCGCCCGAACCTCCCCCGGGGCGGCAGGGTTTTCATAAGAGACCTGCCGCCCGCCCCCCGAGCCCGTAGAGAAAAAGGAGGCCAGACATGAGAAAGCAGATATTTAAGGCCGCAACGATGTTCGCAGGAATCATAGCGCTGGCATTTGTCTCGGCCGTAGCCGCAAGCGCATAGAACTCTTGCCGGTAGTGCTGGCCATGACTGTCGAGTATAGCCACGACCTGACCCGAAGCAGTTTACAGCCCGGCTTCCACCGCTGCTCAAGCTGACTGGCTGGAGAGCGGTGAGGCCAAAAAGAGAACGGCAACCTGAACCGACGCCCCTCCTTCAGGTTGCCGTTCTCTTTTATCCCCCCGTCCGACAAACTCTTTCTCTCGTCATCCGCCCCCCCAAAAGCTCCCCCGTCAAATTTGACAACCAGCACGGATGGGGCCGAATATCTCTTCTGACTTTCATTAGACAAATCCAGAGGTTAAAGAGAGCTTCGCGAGATGCCGGAGAGTTGGCCAGAAGATTTGCCGGTCGCACAGGTGCGCGTCGCACGACCCACGGCGCGGCTTCACGAGGTCGTCAGATTTTATAGAGAGGGCCTCGGCCTGGAAGAGATCGGCTCTTTCAGCGGGCACGCAGGCTATTCCGGCGTAATGCTGGGCCTGCCCGGCCATTCGTATCATCTTGAGTTCACGGAACACGAAGAACAGGCCGGGTGCGCCGCTCCCACAAAGGACAACCTTCTGGTCTTTTATGTCCCGGACGCGGAGGCGATTGACAGGGTTGCCGCCCGCCTCAAAGCGCTGGGACACGAGCCCGTTCCGCCCGAAAATCCTTACTGGGGGGAGAAGGGCCTGACCTTTGAAGACCCGGAAGGCTGGCGCATCGTTTTGATGAACACGGGCGGCATCTGAAAGAAAAACCTCTTCCCTCTTTGTCTATAACCCCCTCAATTTTCTAGAATGCTCCGGAAGGAGCAAGTAATGTCAATTTCACTGAAGACAGAAAATCTCAAACGCTACAAGGACGTAGCCCTGCTGTTGATGAAGTACGGGCGCTCCGACATAGTCAAGAACGCGGGGCTGGAAGACATCCTCAAGGAAGAGGCCATCGCCTCGACCGAAGCCCCCAAGGCCGAAGAGCTGGCGCGCGACCTTGAGCAGATGGGGCCGACCTTCATCAAGCTGGGCCAGCTCCTCTCCACGCGTCCGGACCTTCTGCCGTACCCTTATCTTGAAGCGCTCACGCGGCTACAGGACAAGGTGGAGCCTTTCTCTTTCGCTGAAGTCGAAGAGATCGTCACCACCGAGTTGGGCGTGCGTCTCAGCAAAGCCTTCTCGGAGTTTCCGGCGACGCCGATGGCGGCGGCTTCGCTCGGGCAGGTGCATCGCGCAAAGCTCAGGGACGGTCGTGACGTGGCGGTCAAGGTCCAGAGGCCCGGCATACGCGAGCGCATCGTTCAGGATCTGGATTCGCTCAGAGAGATTGCCGCCATGCTCAACAAGCACACGGAGGCCGGAAAGCGCTACGACTTCAGCTCCATGCTGGAAGAGTTCAGCAAGAGCCTTCTTCAGGAGCTTGATTATCGTCAGGAGGCACGCAATCTGAGCACCTTCGCCGAGAACCTGCGCGACTTCGAGGACATAGTCGTGCCGCAGCATATAGAGGATTACACCACCTCGCGGGTGCTCACCATGGAGTACATAAAGGGGAAGAAGATTACTACGCTAAGCCCGCTGGCGCGTATAGACATTGACGGCGACTCGCTGGCCGAAGAGCTTTTCCGCGCCTACCTCAAGCAGATTCTGGTGGACGGTTTCTTTCACGCAGACCCGCACCCCGGCAACATCTTTCTCACCGACGACAATCGCATAGCCATCATCGACCTCGGCATGGTAGCGCGCATCACGCCGCGACTTCAGGAGAACCTGCTGCAAATGCTGCTGGCAATCAGCGAGGGCCGTGCAGAGGAGGCCGCAGACCAGGCCATCAAGATGGGCCACCCGCGTGAAATGTTCGACGAAACAAAGTTTCGCCGCGAAGTCTCAGACATGGTTGTGCGTAATCAGAACTCCCAACTGTCGGACATCAACGCGGGTCAGGTGGCGCTTGAGATGACGCGCATCAGCGGCGAGAACGGCTTTCGGCTTCCGCCTGACATAACGATGATGGCGAAAGCACTGCTGAACCTGGATCAGGTGGGACAGACTCTTAGCCCACGCTTCGACATCAATGCCTCCATACGCCGCAACGCCTCGGAAATCATGCAGCAGCGCATGATGAAGTCGCTCTCGCCCGGCAACGTCTTCGCCTCCATGATAGAGACGAAGGATTTCCTTGAACGCCTGCCGGGGCGCATCAACAGCCTGCTCGACATGATTGCCAACAACGAGCTGAAGATTAACGCCGACGTGATAGACGAGAAGAGCCTTATGGAGAGCATCCAGAAGGTGGCCAACCGCATCACGCTCGGCATCCTTCTGGCCTCGCTCATTATTGGCGCGGCGCTCATCATGAGGGTTGATACTACCCTGCGCATCTTCGGCTATCCCGCGCTGGCCGTCATCTTCTTCCTCATAGCAGCCATAGGCGCGCTGGCTCTTGCCGCCAGCATCGTCTTTACAGATGTCAGCCGCAAAAAGAGGCCGGGCGAGGAATAGCTTCCCCTTCGGACTCTTAAAGGCCATTATGCTGTAGCAGAATTCCTCACCCCTGCGTCAGCTTGCCCCACGGCCTCTCCATAGAGCCGGGCAGGACGCGTGGCGAACGGGAAAAAGAGGGCACAGGCCAGAGGCTCTCGTCGTTCAGCCGCTTCAAAAGCATAGTTCCCATTCTTTTCTCAATTAAAGAGCAATCGCTCGCGCCTTTTCCGCACTCGCCTTCACTCCCTCCCTTGTCTGTAAAGCACGCCTGTCAATGCTTGAGAATCACGAAGGGCTCGCGCGTGGGAACGTGCTTTGCAGTAGGAGAGATCTGCAAGCGAACCGCATCCCCCGTGTTCCAACGCACTAAATAGACAATTCATTCCCCCGACGCCACGCTTTTTCTGGAAGGGCTGCTCGGAAAGGAGTAGTTACGTGAGAGATACAAGCAGGCCGCCACGTGCCTTGACGTGGGTCATTATCTGTTCATTGGTCTGTTTGGTCTCTGCGCCGGTAGGGTTCGGCAAAGTAACTCCCACAGCAGAGCCGCCCGCGCCTCAGAAAATCTCGGACGACTTACGCAAGACGATTGAAGAGGCTCAGCCTGGCGCTCGTATCAACGTCATAGTCCAGACGCAATCAAGCTGGCCTCGGCTGCTAGACACGCTATTGCAGAGCTTGGGCGGGCGAATCCTGCGGCGGTTCACCAACTTCAATTCACGCCTTATCAACCTGCCGGTCACGGCCGTCGCTCAAATCGGCGCGCGAAGCGACGTGCGATTTGTCACGCCCGATAGAGAGACGCGCTCATTCGGCCATATCACGGGCACCACCGGCGCGGACGCCGTGCGCCTACAGACGAGCACTTCGCTTTTAGGCTTAACGACGACAACTACTACGCTGGACGGCGCAGGCATCGGCATAGCCGTGCTGGATTCAGGCATAGACCCCGAGCATCGCTCGTTTCTGAGCGGCAACGGCACATCCCGCATCATCGTCAATCAGGATTTTACGGGCGAAGGCAGAACGGACGACCCTTACGGCCACGGCACGCACGTGGCCAGCGCGGCAGCCGGTAACGGGCAGATTGCCGCCGGCAATTACACCGGCATCGCTCCGAAGGCCAGGATAATAAACCTGCGAGTGCTCAAAGCCGACGGCACGGGCCGCATGTCCGACCTGCTGGCCGCGCTCGACTGGGTGCAGAGCAACAGGTCTCTTTACAACATTCGCGTAATCAACATGAGTTTGGGCACGCTGGCCGTTGAATCCTACGTCAACGACCCTCTGTGCCGAGCGGTGCGGCGGCTGTCGGATGCGGGCGTAGTCGTCATCGCCGCAGCCGGAAACAACGGTAAAGATTCTCAGGGCAATAAAATCTACGGCCAGATTCACTCGCCCGGCAACGAGCCTTCCGCTATTACTGTCGGA